>JBKCTR010000537.1:0-3761 GCA_046318755.1 Planctomycetaceae bacterium | reverse complement strand
GCCGTGGTGACTGCGTCGGCATACTTCCAGTTGATCTCGTACTGCCCGTTGGCGTCTTCATGATCGTTCTGGTACGGCTCCCAGCCGAGTTGCAGCAGGCTGTCGCAGATGCGGGAGATGAGGTCATACCGCCGGGTGAGGGCCTGCTGGTCGTAGCACGGTTTGACTTGCCGGTCCCACGGATCACTCACCGCCTGACCATCGGGAGTCAGCAGAAAGAACTCGCACTCGACCCCGGTCCGCAGTTCATAACCCAGCGACTTCGCCCGCGCCACCTGCTGCCGCAGTACATTTCGCGGTGCCTGGGCGAGAGGCTCTCCGTTCATCCACAGGTCCGACGCCAGCCAGCCCACCTCGGGCTTCCAGGGAAGCTGGATCAGGCTCTCGGGATCAGGCCGGGCGAAGATGTCGGCATCGGCCGGAGTCAGATCGAGCCAGGTGGCGAACCCGGCGAAGGGAGCTCCCACCTCCGCGGTTTCGTCGATCACACTGGCCGGCACCAACTTCGCGCGGGAGACCCCGAAGAGGTCGGCGTACGAGACCAGGAAGTACCGGATGCCCAGTTCTTTGGCACGCTGCGACAACATCATGCTTGGAGCGCTCCCGTCGTGATGCGAAACCGTGCCGTTCGGCGGCCTGCGGGTTGCCCGCACCACCGGTCAGATCGCAGCATCACGCCGACTCAAACGGCGTTTTCTCAAGAGCGGTCCCTTCCAGTCCCGCGGTTTAACGCCGGTGATGGGGACCAACTCCGCTACGATGACTCTTAGCGCAGCAAGTTGTGGACCATCGAGCGGAGGAACTCGGCATCTGCGGGACTTTTCAGCGGATTTCCCGCGCGGTGCCCCCAGACTGAAATCAGTGTCGCCAGCTCGCAACCCGGAATCAGCGCCGCGTCGGCTCGGATATCCTCCTCGGTAAAATACAAATCCGACTGCGCGGGGATCAGCAAGGTCCGGGCGCGAATGCCGCCCAACGCCGCGTCGAGGTCTTGCCGATGGACAGCATTGTCGCTCACATCCGACTGCAGCCAGGTCTCGATCATCGACAGCAGGTTCATCGGGTCGCGCCGCAGAAACCCCGCCTCCCAATCCCGCAGCAGGAAATCTTCGAGCGACGAGTATCCCACCTCGCGCCACGTCTCCTGCCGGTAAAACGCCTGCGACAACGCCCAGCCGGCGTAGACCCGCGCAAACGCCCGAATCCCCGCCAGCGGTCGACCGTTAAACCGCTCTCCCGTCCAGTGGGGGTCGGCCTGCAGGGCACTCCGCAGCCCTTCCAGGAACACCCGGTTGTGGGGCGCGGTGCGGGCCGTGGCACAGATCGCCACCACCCGTTCCACCCGCTCCGGATGCATCACCGCCCAATGCAGCGCCTGCTGCCCCCCCATCGACCAGCCATAAACCAGCGCCAGCCGCTCGATACCCAGTTCCTCCACAATCAGCCGGTGCTGGGCCGCGACGTTGTCGACATGCGTGAATGGCGCCCGCAGCGTCCCTGCAAACGGCTCGGGCAGATTGCTGGGAGAGGACGACAATCCATTCCCGAACATGTTGCACAAAATCACGAAATACCGAGACGTGTCGAGGATCTTGCCCGGTCCGACCAGCCACTCGATGTCGGGATGCTGCGCCCCGTACGAGGTGGGATAGAGCACCGCATTGCTGCGGGCGGCGTTCAGTTGGCCGTAGGTCTGGTAGACCAGCCGCGCCTCAGGCAGGGTGATCCCCCGTTGCAGCACAAACTGCGGCAGCCGCAGCTCATGTCCTGCCGTCGCTGCGTCGGTCATGCCGGATCCCCGCCGGGGGCCGCGGTCGCGAACGACGCCAGAACCTCCCGCTGGGCGGCGACGTATCCCGGAGCCACGTGCGCCAGCCGGGTCTTTAACTCCTGATGGGCCCGCGGCAGTTGATGAAAGGGAATCGAGGGATACAGATGGTGCTCGGTGTGGAACGGCATGTTCCACATGCAGAGCCGGATTGGGAACGTCGTCAGCGTCGTGCGGGTGTTGGTCAGCCCGTCACTTCCCAGCGTACAGCCGGTGTGTTCGGCGAGGGTGATCATCCGCAGGCAGGGCTGCGCCAACAGCGCGGGAAAAAACCAGCCGAACCACACCTCCATCCGCCCCGCGGCAATCGAGCCCACCGCCAGGGCATACACCGCCAGTTGCAGCCCCGCCGACAGGGCGATTTTCCAGCGGGCCGACTCGGGTACAAAGGGAATACCCCGAGTCTGCCCCAGGGCCAGCTTGAGGAACCGCCAGGGACGCAACGGCCAGAAATGCAGCCCCGACACCTCGGCCAGGTAGCCCCACCCCGACTCGGGTTTGAAATCGGACAGTTCGGGATCGCGTTCGGGATCCTGCGTGTAACGATGATGCCAGGTGTGGTAGTACCGGTAGAAGTGGAAGTTGTAAAAGCTGACCAGACCGGCGAACCAGCCGAACAGTTCATTCAGCACCGGTGTGGCGAAGGCTGTCTTGTGCACACACTCGTGCATCGGGGCGAACATGGTGACAATCACAAACCCATGCACCAGCATCGCGGGAATCAGCGTGGCCCACTGACCGGACGCCAGCCAGACGAGTGTTCCAGTGATCGCCAGCAGCCCCACATGCACGGCCGCCCGCAACAGCCCGGCGGCGTCGGATCGCCGACTGAGCGACCGCACCACGCCAATCTCCAACACCCGCCCCGGCAGAGCCGAGGTCCCCATATCGAGTCCGTCCGCCCGCTCACCCGTTCCGACAGCCATTGGTGCGCTCTCCCAGCCACAACAACACCGCCGGCTGTCATCACAACCGGCCGCCAATCCCAAGCTGATCGCCTTGTGAAGCGCGGCTCCCGAGCGCCAGGAACCGCATCACGTCTCTCACTCGTTCTAGCCGTTCTGGAGTTCGGTTTCAATTGGAAACCAGACCCAACCACAGACCATCGTCTGCACAGTCGATACGCGGCCCCACTCCGCCACGCGGGCCGCTCAATCGGCCAGCAGGAAGTCGACCAGCGGCTGCGACTCGTACAGGGGTGTCCCCCCGTGTCCCAGACCCGGAATCACCACCACCTCGGCCCGGCCACCCAGCCGGCGGTAACGCCGGGCCAGTTCGGTCGAATTCGGCCCCAAAGGAACGAGGTCGTCCCGGTCGCCGTGAATGTGCAGAATCCGCACCCCCTGCCGGGCGAGGGGCTCCAGCCGGTCGATCGGGTTGTATTCACTGCTGTTCCGAACCAGTTCGTCGTAGGTCAGCCCGTAGTCGAGCCCCCGCGTGGGGAACTGGATGACGTTGTACGGCCCGGGCCAGGTCCAGAAATCGGTCGCCGGGCAGATACCGCCGATCCGTTCGACCCGCTCCGGATGCCGGCTCGCCCAGGCGTAGCCAATCAGCCCGCCGTTGCTCTGCACCACCAGTCGGGCCCGTTCATGCAGTCGAAACTGCCGCTGAACCTGCTCATAAAACTCGCCGCACACCCGGGCGGCCGCCGGGCTGCCGCACGACGTTCCCACATCAATCCCGGCCACATGAAACCCCGCCTTGAGGTATCGCTCCACATACCAGCGGTGATGCAACTGCCCGTGCCCATCGTGGATTCCCAGCCAGAACGGGAGAATCCAGATCCAGCGGCGGCGGGGGTCGACCGTTCCCGTCGGCTCGACCACATAGGCGTTCCGCCCCGCGACCTCGAGCGGAACGAGCCGCCCCGAGGTGTACGTCCCTTCGATCCGTTCGGGGATCAACTTGCGGATGTACTCGGCATTGGGAG
>JBKCTR010000536.1:0-3357 GCA_046318755.1 Planctomycetaceae bacterium | reverse complement strand
GGGTGACGCACGCCCGGGAAACGATTTGCGATGTGGTTTACACGATCAACGGCGAAGGCCACCGGGGCGTTTCTCCGCAGAGTGGGGGCGGGCCCACGCTGGTGTTGCTGGGCTGCTCCTACACGTTCGGATTCGGGGTTGCCGATGAAGACACTCTCGAATCCCGGCTGCTGGCTTGCCGTCCCGATCTGCGGATTTACAACTTCGCCGCGGGCGGTTTCGGCACGCATCAGATGCTGGCGAATCTCGAGTCGGGGCGGGTCGAGAGGATTTGTGGAGAGGCACCCCGTTACGTGGTCTATCAGATGATCCCCGACCATGTCCGCCGTGCGACGGGGCGGACGTTCCAGCACTGGCATTCCCCCCAGTACCGGCTCGTGGAGGGGAGAGCGGTGCGGAATGGCTTTCAGGATGATTCCCGGGTGGGCACACTGCTGCGCAGAGTCGCTTTCAAGTCGCGGATCTTCAGCGAACTGATCGCCCCTTATCTCACGACGGCGGCCGATCTGGACCTGGGGGTGCAGATGGTGCGGCAATTGGCGGAAGAGGTCGAACACCGGTTTCCCGGTTGTGAATTCCATCCGCTGCTGTGGACCCCGGCCGAGGATCCGCTCTCGCGGCCCCTGGTCAACCGGTTGAGGCAGACCAGCGTCGCCCTGCACCTACTGGAAGAATTCACTCCCGAGACGAATCGCCAGGACCCAGGCTACGCACTCCCCTACGACGGGCATCCGAACGTCCGGGCGAATGACGCGATTACCAGCTATATCTGTCAGAAGATTCTTAAACCTTAAGGCCCCGCAGGAGGGAATGCCGCCAGGCTCCGAGTCGCCAGAGCGGTTCCGATGAATTGTTTGCGCCCGCTGCCAGGCCCGCAGGCAGTGGACAGCCAGCAAATTCCATGGCGGATTTCGTGGGTCCAACGGATGAACAGAGGCGACGCGGGGGGGGCGTCTTTCGCCTGGGTTTGCCGGGATCGAATGACGCTGCTGCGCACCCTGCTGAACGCCTCGATCGCCTGTGATGCCGAGTCAAAAAGGGTGGCTCTACCTGTCTCTCCACCACGATCTCACGGCGGGGCAGATCCTCCGGCAGCCGCTCTTGGCGACGCTGACGGGGCTTGCGGGTCTTGGTGGCCACGGCCACCTCCTCCGCCTCGACCTCTTCCACGACCGCGTCAGCCAACGCCTCGGCCATACACTCGATCCCGGGGACACCGGGGAAGTCGAGCACCATCTGGTTGGGAGCCGGCTTGTACCGTTCACTGCGGCGGCGGAACCGCTCCTGCACGAGCTGTTCGATCCGGGCCTGCTTCTCGACCAGCTGCCGATCCTTCTCCACCAGCGACTCCTGCTGCTGCGCGATGGTCGCAAACAGCTCCTGGATCAACGCCTGGCAGGCATTGAGATCCTGGGGGATGGTGGCCCGGATGGGCTGGGACTTCTTCTTCATACTCGTATTATACTTGGATGTCCCCTATAATGCAGGGAACAATCGCTCCAGAGGACGGAAGTTTCCAAAAAAAGAGCTCCGATCCCAGAGGGATCGAGGCTCGACAACAGGTCACGAACAACAAACACCGGGGCATCTCACGCCACGCGCGGCAGTCTCCGGCGGCGTTGCGCGGTGTGGATCGACACGCCCGACAGCAGCAGGGTGAGCTCGGTGGAGTCGATCTCCCGGGTCTGACCATCCGCCACCGCCCGCAGGGTCTCGAACGTCCCGGCCTCCAGTCGCTTGTACCAGATCGAGAATCCGTCCGGTTCCCAGGCCAGGATTTTCACCCGGTCCCGGCGGTGGTTAAAGAACACAAACCAGCTGCCATCTCGGGGATCGGCCTGGAACGCCGAGCGGACCAGACCGGTGAGCCCATCAAAGCTCTTGCGCATGTCGGTCGGCGGGAGATGAACATAGATCTTCACCTGGGAGGCGAGGCTCAGCATCACAGCTCCTCCCCGGAAGGGCCTGTCTGCCTCAGCACCGCCTCCACCACCAACCGCAGCACCTCGGGATCTCGCCCGGGGACCTCCAGCCGGGTGCCGTTGGGCAGGACAACCCGCAAGGCGGGTTCCCCGGCCGCGGCCTGGGACGGACGGACTCGGACCGCGGCAAAAGGCGAACACTCCACTTTTGGCTTGGCCCTGACCCTCGCGAGTCCCGTTCCAGGCCGAGACCGGGACATGACTGGAACATGCAATCGTCGGGACCACAGGTACAACGACGATCGGGAGATTCCCTCGTGCCGACAGAAATCCGCCGAAGTGCCCGTCCAATCCCGAAACCGCGCCAGCCGCTCACGCCACTCCGCACTCAACCGCCTCGTCATCGCTGCGCTCCTGAACCCGAACCAGGGGCCAAGCCCCGAAACCCGTCAGGGTACGCGGGCGGTCAAGAGTGGTGGGGGATGGCGCTTACAGCCGCACGACGACATTGGCGGCTGAGGCCGGCAGCTGACGGTCCCACGAGGGCCGGTAGTGCCTCGGAGAAGTCCCCGGAAGAAATCCCCTTGAGGTACAGCCAGGGAATCAGTTCCTCGATGGCCTTGGTCTTTCGCAGGTACGGAGGCAAGATCTGCGACGAGAAACGGACCCGCCCAGCGGGATCAGGCGACTTGTCTCGCACCCGAGGTTGCCGCAACTCCAGTGGCCCCACACCGGTCAAAAGCTCACGGGGTGGAAGATGACCGTTCCTCACAACCAATCGCCGTCCCTGGGAATCGACTCGATCGGAGTGCCGGTCGAGAAACTCCTGGACCTCGCTCTCAAGGGCCTTCTGTAACATCTCCCGGGCACCAGCTCGGGCGATCGCGTCCAGCGGGCTGGCTGTGGGCACGGACGATTCCCAACCCGAGGTCTGTTCAACCTGGCCGAGCCCCTTCAAATCCACGGTGACTGCTGGACTTCGCATCGTCTTCGTCTTACTTTGTCGCATGGGTGGCGTATCCTTTCTGGCCCCGTCGTGGGGCTCGGAGTTGACTTCTAACGGCAGGATACGCCGCCTTTTTCCTTCTTGCACCCGAACACGACTTTCAACAATATCTCCACTTTGTTCCCTGAGTTCATTAAGTGCATACGCAGCTGAGTCACCACCAAAATGCTTCGCAATTTTGTCGAGAGCAGCGTCCCGGACACGTCCTGTTGTAAGATCCTGGAAACCTGCGAAGACTCGATCCAATCCATCACTCACCAGCAGACTACCACCAATGACGCCAACAGTTGCTGCTCCCAGCGTCGGGGCTTCCGCTAAGGCGCTTCCAGACAACACCAACGCTCCGGCCCCCGCCTCCAGTAGGCCACCAAGAATCTGACTCGCTCCGTGACCCATTACAGGCTTGGGTGTTACGACATCTCCATTTCG
>JBKCTR010000535.1:0-2977 GCA_046318755.1 Planctomycetaceae bacterium | reverse complement strand
GCCCCCTCGTGCGGGCGGTGCAGACCGCCGAGTTGTTGGCCAAGGCGTTTGGACACAAGAAAAAAGCGGTGGTACACGAGTCAACGCTGGGGCCAGGCTGCACCCCGCATGCGATTCTGGAAGCCGCTGCCAGTCAGGAAGTGGGGCGGGTGGCGATTGTGGGCCATCAACCCGATCTGGCGATCAACACCGCCGCCCTGTTGGGAGGGGGGGAAGTGGTGTTTGACAAGGGTTGCGTGGCGGCGATTGAACTTCCTCGCCTGGCGGTCGGTTCGGGGCGATTGCTGTGGTTCGTGGGGCCGAAGCTGCACGGCGGCTGAGCGGTCGGCAGCGACGACAGCCCGATCGACTCGGCGGGCTGGACCACGACATGCGATCGACAGTCGCGGACCGACTGGGGAATCGAACCGGCTGGGGACGTATGGCCAGTTCCGGGCATCGGCGGTCGCCCATGTCAGGATGTGGCCGCGGCGGGAATGGCGGACCGGTCTGCTCCCTTCCCTGCCAGACCTTTGGCTGCTGCCACTTTGGCAGGCCGCACTCTGGCAGGTGGCCCCGGCTCACCTGCTCTGGCAGCACTTCACACCGGCTCTATCGACGCAACACGTTTTGAGATAGGGGCTTGCGCTTTTTTATCTCTCTGGCATGCCGTTCGCAGAGAATGGGCGACACGCAGAGATTGTTGGCGCGTGGCGGTGTCTGCCCATGGGTGGTTTGGGTGGACTGGTGCAATCCGCGATGAGTGCTTGTTCACAACCGGGATTGCCCACAACAGCGAGCAACTGCAAAGAATCCACCTTCACCAAATTCACTGAGTCGAACTGGAAGCTTGAGGAGCTACTCGATGGCCAAGAAGGAAACCAAGAGCTCTGGCGAGAGCAAGCTGGTTCCGCTGCACGACCGGGTTGTGCTGAAGCGGGACGAAGCCGAGGGAAAGACGGCGGGGGGCATCGTGCTGCCCGACACCGCGAAGGACAAGCCCCAGAAGGGGACTGTGGTCTCGGTCGGCGAGGGATCGGTCACCCGCGACGGGAAGCGTCACCCCCTGACTCTCAAGCCGGGCGACCGGGTGATCTTCAGCTCCTACGCTGGCGATGAGATCAACGTCGGCGACGAAAAATACCTGCTGCTGCGGGAAAGCGACGTGCTGGCGACCTTCTAGGTCTTCCAGTCGACCCCTGGCCTCGTACACGGTGGGCTGGTGGTCGACTCACCGGGTGGGCGCCGCGACAGAGCGGACAGTCCCCCCGATCGGTGGCGATTTGCTCTCCCCGATCTTTTCTTCTGATTTTTCATTTCCAAGATCGGCCCTCTCCGGCCGCAGGAGTTTGTGTTCATGGCGAAGATGATTGCTTTCGATCAGGAAGCCCAGGAAAAGATCCGCGCCGGTGTCAGCAAGCTGGCCAAGGCGGTCCGCGTGACCCTCGGCCCCCGCGGGCGGAATGTGATTCTGCAGAAGAGTTTCGGCTCTCCCACCGTGACCAAGGACGGCGTGACTGTTGCCCGGGAAATCGAACTGTCGGACAAGTTCGAAGACATGGGCGCCAAGATGGTGAAGGAAGGCGCCAGCAAGACGTCTGACGTCGCGGGCGACGGCACCACCACCGCCACGATTATGGCCGAGGCGGTCTACATCGAAGGTCTGCGGGCGGTGGTCTCGGGGGTCAATCCCGTCGAGATGAAGCGCGGGATGGATGCGGCCGTCGAGGCGGTTGTTGAGAAGCTCAAGGGAATGTCGATCGAGTGCCGCAACAAGAAATCGATCGCCCAGGTGGCCACCGTGGCCGCCAATGGCGACACCGAGATCGGCGACATGCTGGCCGACGCGATGGAAAAGGTCGGCAAGGACGGCGTGATTACCGTCGAGGAAGGGAAGAGCCTCAAGACTGACTACACCGTCGTCGAGGGGATGCAGTTCGACCGTGGCTTCCTGTCTCCCTACTTCGTCACCGATCCCCAGACGATGGAGGCGGTGCTGGAAGACTGCTACGTCCTGGTGCACGAGAAGAAGATCTCGAACATCAAGGATCTGATCCCGATCCTCGAGAAGGTGGTCAACGCAGGCAAGCCCCTGTTGATCATCGCCGAGGAAGTCGAAGGGGAGGCCCTGTCGACCCTCGTGATCAACAAGCTTCGTGGCACCTTCCGCTGCGTCGCCGTGAAGGCTCCTGGCTATGGCGATCGTCGCAAGGCGATGCTGCAGGACATCGCCATCATGGTGGGTGGCACGGCCATTTTCGAAGATCTGGGCATCCAGCTCGACGGCATTGAGCTGTCGGACCTGGGCCGGGTGAAGAAGGTGGTGGTCGACAAGGACAACACCACCCTGATCGAGGGGCATGGCAAGAGCGCCGACATCAAGTCCCGCATTGACCAGATCCGCAAGGAGCGCGAGAACTCGACCAGCGACTACGACCGCGAGAAGCTCGACGAGCGGATTGCCAAGCTGTCGGGTGGTGTCGCCCAAGTCAACGTGGGTGCCGCGACCGAGTCGGAAATGAAGGAGAAGAAGGCCCGCGTGGAAGACGCCCTGCACGCGACCCGTGCGGCGGTGGCTGAAGGAATTCTTCCCGGTGGTGGCGTGGCCCTGTTGCGGGCCTCGAACTCCGTCAAGCCCGGTGGCCTGTCGGACGACGCGATCACTGGCTTCAACATCATCCTGCGGGCCTGCAAGGCGCCCGTCACGCAGATCGCGAACAACGCCGGTGTTGATGGCGGTGTGATCTGTGAAAAGGTGGGCGAGTTGAGCGGCAACATGGGCTACAACGCCGCCAACGGCAAGTTCGAAGATCTGGTGAAGACCGGGATCATCGACCCGACCAAGGTGACCCGTTCGGCCCTGCAGAACGCCGCCTCGGTGGCCACCCTGCTGCTGACCAGCGACGCCCTGATCGCCGAGAAGCCCAAGGACGAGAAGAAGAAGGGTCACGCCGACCACGACATGTACTAGGCGTCGGCCGGGAACCATGGTTCCCGC
>JBKCTR010000534.1:0-3123 GCA_046318755.1 Planctomycetaceae bacterium | reverse complement strand
CCCAACGGAGCGACAGGTCCTCTTCATCGGCCTGCACCACTTCGGCGGCCAACAGGTCGCCATTCGCGAGGATCACCAGGGGAGATTCGCGGTTTAACCTCGCCTGTCGTTCCGCGAATTCCAAACGCACGACGTCCGCCAGGGAAACCGCCGTGGCCGACTCCCCCTGCCAGGTCAACCGTTCCGCCGTCAACTCCTCCAGGCGACCCGTCAACCACTCCCCCCCGCGCGAAAGCAACTTCCCTGTCCTCAGGACCGACCCCACTTGGCCTTGAGCGTGCCCACTCCCGATGGCCGCCAGCCACCCGAACGACAGCAACAGTGTCACCATCGGCCGGGACTGTCCCCAGTCTCTCAGGAATTCACGAGCCCACGTCATGGTCCAAGTCACTGGGGTCACCGCTGAAAGATGGGCAGGCAATTGTTCGACAACTGCAGCACAATGCACGCCATGGCGGTTCCATACTCGGGACACACCGTGCTGTCGGTCCAATTCCCCGCCGCCTGTTGTTGCGAGATCAGGTCGTCCCGCACCCGCGGAAACCACCGCCGCCAATAGTCGCCCCCGGCGTACCACATGGCCTGCGCGGCGTAATATTGCCCGTAGAAGTAGAAGCCCTCCTGGCGGAACTGCACGGGCTGAAACGCCTGTTCCTGCAGGTACCGCAACCCCCGTTCAATCTGGGGATCCTCATACACGCCCGCGTTGTACAACACCACCACGCCGGCTGCTGACCGCGGCATCAGGCTCCCCATGCCCATCCCACCCCCGGACAGCATGTAGGCGAATCCGCCATCCGGATTCTGACAGCGGCGGATGTATTCCACACAAGCGTCGACGGTCGACTTGGGGACCGCGATTCCCGCATTGCGGGCGGCGCGCAACGCCATCATCTGGCAGACTGTGGCCGAGACGTCGGCCTCGCGTCGGACGGGAAAATACCTCCAGCCCCCCTCCTTGTTTTGAGAGGTGATGATCAACTTCACCGCCAGCTTCAGCTTGTCGCGAATACGATCGTCGTTGGTCATGCCATAGACCTCCGCCAGAAACAACGTCGCGAAGCCGTGGCCATACATCGGATTCATGTTCCGATGCTCGGGGGAGGTGATCAGGCCGGTGGCGGTCACGTTGTTCAGAACATACGTCACGGCCCGTTCGAGCGGTTCCCCATAGGGCCCCCGGCCAGGCGAACTGCCGGAGGCCAACATCGCCATGCCCGACAGGGCCGTGACCGCCACATGCCCCTCGTAACTCGTCCCAGATCCGAAAGAACCATTCGGGCGTTGCGATCGCACCAAGTATTGCAGCCCGCGTTCGATCGCCTGCTCGGCCCGGGGGGTAATCAGTTCCTGAGCGCTGGTCTCCACCGTCCTCGGCAACCCCTGGGGAGGAGCCGCCCAAGCTCTCGCTCCACAGGACTCCACCAGTGTCGTCCCCCACAGGAGCCAAATCCCCACCCGGCCGATCGACCTGCTCACGATCACCTGATCCTCTCTGGACGCCCCGGAACGCTGGAGACTGGCCAACGGGACTCGCTGGCCACCCGACGGCCCTCTCAAAGAATAGCACTGCCTCCCCCAGACGAAAACACCCCCCGCGATCGACACGCAGAATCTCCAGGGCTGCGGCGGCCATCAGGGCCGCCCTCTGACCCCTGTCATTCCGGCCAGAAAATCCTCGGCCAGAACGTTTCCGGCAGGTCTTATCGCGGCGGAGAATCGGGCGCTGGAGAAGGGCCCTTCGGGGGCTCGGCATTGAAGCGATTCATGGCGGAGGCAACCCCCTCCGACAGCCAGCAATCACAGCACTCGGCCGCCAGCAGAATGGCCTGATCCACCACCGGCAGCTCCGATTTGTGAAAGCGGTCCAACACGAAGTCCGCGGCATTCCGATCGCCCGGGGGACGCCCCACCCCAATTCGCAAGCGGGGGAATTCCTCGGTCCCCAGGTGTTGAATGATGTTCTGAATTCCCTTTTGCCCTCCCGAAGATCCGCCGGGGCGCAGCCGCAGTCGGCCCACCGGGAGATTCAGATCGTCACAAACCACGAGGAAGTCCGCCGGCTGCAGGTGATAAAAGTCGCGCACCTGGCGCACCGACTGCCCACTGGCGTTCATGAAGGTTTGGGGGGCCAGCAGCACCACCTTCTGCGAGCCCACGGGCACCTCGGCCAGCAACCCTTCGAATTTCTCCCGGGGACGCGGAACCTTCCAGCGGCGATTCAACTCGGCCAACAGGTCAAATCCAACATTGTGCCGGGTTCCTTCATACTTTTTCCCCGGATTTCCCAGGCCCACGATCACCTTCATGACGGCGCGACCTCGCTCTGCAATTGGGACCGCTCACAATTCCGGATCGACGGGCAACTCCCTGTCGTCCCCCCCCCACACCGCTCCCGTTCCGCCCGAGGGCTTCCCGAGGGCCCATTTCTCGCAGTGCCGCGTTCCCGAAGAGGATCCCCTTGCCACAACCCCCGGCAAAAATCACTCCGGCACCCTTCTGGTGGGCACTGACCCATTCCTCAACACGCCCATCCAGACAAAACAACAGCCGGGAAGCACTAGGCAACCCGGCTGCTGATTGAATCCATTCGCGAGACCTCGGTCCCGATGGAAACAGGGCGCTGGAGTCTCCCCCAGGCAGGGGAACTCCAACTACTTCTTCTTGGTTTCGGCAGCGGCCTCTTCGGCCCCTTCCTTCGCGGGCTTCTTGATCAACTCGGGCTGAGCCGGACCTTCGGACGGGGTCAGCACCGGCTGAGCCCCCTTGGCCAAGATCTGCACCACCACATCTTCGGCGTGGCTGAGACAGCGGCAATTGGGAGGCATTTCCAATTCACGCACGTGAATCGACTGCCCGACTTCCAGATTGCCAATCTTCACTGGAATGCTGTCGGGAATCTGAATGGCGAGACACTCGATGAGCACAGTCCGCATCTCGTGATCCAGGATCCCGCCCCCCAGCGCACCGGGAGCAGTTCCTTTCAGTTCCACCTTCACTTCGACCGTCAGCTTCTCGTTCGGATCGACCCGCAACAGGTCGACATGCATCAGATGCTTGCCGAAGGTGTCCCACTGGATCTCGCGGATGATCGCCGTTTCGTGCTGCCCATCGAGATCGACA
>JBKCTR010000533.1:0-2471 GCA_046318755.1 Planctomycetaceae bacterium | reverse complement strand
CCTCCCGCAGCACGCTGAGTCCAGGTTTTCTGCTGCCGTTTGAAATTGTCTCGGTCCACCTGCTGGTGGTGTTGATTGGCGCCGCTTATCTGGCCCGGACCAAGCGGCGGCGCGACGGGTCCTCATCCGAGGCCTCGAATCTGACCACGTCGTAGCTGGATGGTTGTGGCGTGTGGTGAGTTGTCTCCCTTCTGATTCTGTCGCTGTGTTGCGGATCTGAGATGCCCCCGAGCGAACAAGCTGCGATGCTGGCACCGGCTGCCGACCTGAACATGTATTTGTTCGTCGCTGCCGTGCTGTTTGTCTGCGGCGTGGTCTGCATGGCCACCAAGCGGAATGCGATTGGGATCCTGATGGGGATCGAACTGGTCCTGAACGGGGCCAATCTGAACTTTGTGGCGTTTGCCCGTCATACCGCACTGGGAATCGATGGGCAGGTGTTTTCGCTGTTTGTCATTGTCTTGGCGGCGGCCGAAGCGGCCATTGCCTTGGCGATTGCCCTCAACTTCTACAACAACCATTTGACGATCGACGTCGATCGGGCCGATGAGCTGAAGGGCTGATTGGGACTGGTTGTCCTCCGCGTGCTGTTGACCTGACTGCCTGACCACACACCACCCGCCGTCCTCCGCGCCGTTGCCTGTCGGCCGACTGCGGTTGCCGCCTTCCGACCTCCGCCATGCCTGGCCCATCTTCACTTGGAACAACGCTCAGCAGCCTGCTGATGATCGCTTGGCTGCTGCCCCTGTGCGGGTTCGCGATTGAAATCTTTGCCGGCTTCTGGGGCACCCGGAAAAGCAAGGCCGCCGCTTACATCGCCGTGGGCTGCATCGCGACCGCGTTTGTGTGCAGCCTCTCAGCCTTGCTGATCTGGGGGTTTTCGTCCGAGTGGGCGGCCGTCAAGGCAGTGGCTGGGCACCATGTCGCGAACCCCTCCGAGGCAGGACACGACCACCATGGCGATCACCCTGACGGTGATCATCATGAAGTTGAGCACCCGCAAGGGGAAGGGGCTGGGGTTGCCGCCGTCAGCCCCGCGGCAGCGGCCGCTCTGGGTCCCTTCACCAACACCATCTACACCCTGGCGAACTTCGGTTCACTGCGGGTCGCCATTGATTACTACATCGACAGCCTGACTCTGGTGATGTTCACCATGGTCACCTTCATCGCCACCTGTATTCACCTGTTTGCAATGGGTTACATGAGCGATGAGTTGACAGAAAACTACGAGGACCATCAGGTCCACACCAGCCATGGCCACTTCCACCGTCCGGGTCGTTTCTATCGGTTCTTCGCGTTCCTTTCGCTGTTTTGCTTCTCGATGCTGGGGCTCGTCCTCGCCGGGAATGTCTTCATGGTGTTCGTCTTCTGGGAACTGGTGGGGGTCTGCTCTTACTTCCTGATCGGCTTCTACGTCGAGCGCAAGTCGGCTTCGACCGCGGCCAATAAGGCGTTCATCATGAACCGGGTGGGGGACTTCGGGTTCCTCATTGGCCTGATGATTCTGTGGACCCACTTCGGCACCTTTCAGTTCCACAGTCGGTATGAAGGGGCCAACAATACCAACCCGACAGCAGGTCTGTTCCAGATGCTGCGGGACGACCACGGGCAGATGCACGTGAATGAGTCGGGCGACAAGGTGCTGTTGACCTCGGGATTGCCGGAAGAGCGGGCCGACGGACCACACGAGGCCCGAACCATCCCCTATTACCTGCTGGTGGCGGCCGGACTGGGAATCTTCGCGGGCTGCATCGGCAAAAGCGCCCAATTCCCCCTGCAGACCTGGTTGCCCGACGCCATGGAGGGACCGACTCCGGTCTCGGCACTCGTGCACTCCGCCACGATGGTGGCCGCCGGTGTGTATCTCGCAGGGCGGTTCTATCCGATGTTCACTCCCGAGGTGTTGCTGACCATCGCCTACATCGGCTGCATCACCGCCTTCCTGGCCGCCACAATTGCAGTGGTGGTGACCGACATCAAGCGGGTGCTGGCGTATTCGACCATCAGCCAATTGGGCTACATGATGTTGGGGCTGGGCGTTGGGGGTTGGGCGGCCGGTTTGTTCCACTTGGTGACGCACTCCTTCTTCAAATCTCTGATGTTCCTCGCGTCGGGCAGCGTGATTCATGGCTGCCACCACGAGCAGGAGATGCCCCGCATGGGTGGCCTCCGCAAGAAGATGCCCATCACCGCCTACACCATGCTGGTCGGGGTGATCGCGATCGCCGGGTTGGCAATTCCGGGCGTCATTGCGTTCTCGGGGTATCACTCCAAGGATGCCGTAGTCGCCACAGCCCTCACCTTCACCGAACTGAACCCGCAGCACCTGCTGTTGTTCTACATCCCCTTGCTGGGCGCGGGAATCACCGCGTTCTACATGTTCCGTCTGTGGTTCTACACCTTCGCCGGTGAACCCCGTGATCATCACGTGTACGACCATGCTCACGAATCCCCCTGGATCATGACAGTGC
>JBKCTR010000532.1:0-2691 GCA_046318755.1 Planctomycetaceae bacterium | reverse complement strand
CCCAGCGGAACACTGGAGGCACCTGCGGACGACCAACCCCATTGAAAGCACCTTCGCGACCATTCGCCTGCGTCACCGACGCACCAAAGGAAATGGAACCAGGCAGGCCAGCCTGGTCATGATGTTCAAGCTCGCCCAGTCAGCGTCCAAGCACTGGCGCAAACTCAACGCCCCCACCCTGATCCTCTCCCTCCTTGAAGGGAAGGTCTTCACCGACGGAGTTCTCCAGCTCACTCACGCCGCCTGATCCACATTCCTAAGAACACAACTCTTGACAATACCTCATCTGGCAATTCCAACCGGTGGCACGCCGCGTTCTCGTCCAGATTTCTACTCGGCAGGTATCCGGGCGTTCAGAGACATGGGGATTTTTCGGCGGACCTCGTTTTTGTACAGGGAGGGTAGTTGCGAGTAGATCGTTACTCCGAAGGTCTCTGCGATCTGGGCGGCAGAAACTCTGGTAACGGGGATAGGCGTTGAAACGTAATTGCTTCGACGACAGAGACTCCATCCCCCGCTGGTACACTCCAGCGAACTTCAGGTGGAAAACGCATCAACAACCACTCGTCGGCAACGCGTCGACTACTCGATTGATATCGATGGCGAAGAAGCAACAAGTCCGTCGCTTCCGGCATAGTAAGCTCCAGACGTCCCTGCCGAGCTGCGACACGGGAGACAATTCCGGTCAACACCGCACTATTTGAAACCGTCAGGCCCGCATTGATGCGCGCCAGATCGCGTCGTGACGCGGAAACGAAAAGCACTCCCGATCGCTTCGAAACAAATATATGAATCGGACTTGCATCGAGAAGTCCATCTTCGGAAAAAGAAATCTCGTTCTCCTTGGCCAAGGCCAGGATTTTCCTGCCCACAACAGCGTCACGTCGACTATCGTAAATCAAGACACGCTTTCGGCCTGTACCAAGGTCGATTCGGCGGCCAAGAGTGTCATTCACATCCCCTTCGCCAGGGAGCTTGTCAATCTCGTCGCAAAACCGCGAAAAAGACAATTCCGACCCGGTCGTTTGATTGAGCGCAAATACAACGCGGGCACTCTGATTCTCGTCGTCAGGAGCCGCTGGAAGCTCAATAATCCATAGCATCCCATTTGAACGTGACTCGAATTCAGTCAACGAGTCGCGCGACAACATCGCGAGGAATCTGTCGAACAATCCAAGGGACGCATGATGTTCGGTGATCACAATCTCTGGAACATTTGAGTACCATAGCGAATTGAGCTTGCCCCTAATCGCGGTGATTCGCCGAAATTCCAATGGAATCAGTGATGCGATTGTCGGGACCTCATTCGCATCCCGGGGCTCAGGTCGGGTCGAATTGACGGCTGAGACAGCAAACGTCGGAAGGGTGGAAATCAAAACACGCGTGCTGGTCGAGCAATCGTTTCCATCAAATCCAATTGCGGCTAACACGATCGCGTTGCGATCACGGACTTCCAAGTCCGATGCGGACACGCCAGTTCCATAAAACCGCTCAAAGCCAAAATACTCCCCCCTCTGCACACTGACTGCCCCCCACAACAGCAAATCAACCGTGGTCCGATCATTTGTCGCTGGTGCAGCGCCATTGAATGACAAGATCTGCTCGCTCCAATTGGGAATACTGTTCGACGCGATCAGGGACTGATACCACTCGACATTGTTCTCGGAATTGGAAACCAACAACATTGAATCCTGAAACCACCACACGAGTCCATTGCCGGCGACTCGGCCATTCTCGTCGGGTGAACTGAAAACTCGCGAGTAGTCTACTGAGCCAATTCGCTGCGATTCGATGACGGAAGACGGGTAAAGCAACTTCGCAAGCTTTGACAGTCGCTTGTGTGCACCGGCGGAGTCACAGTCGGCACGAAGGATCATGCTGTGTCGCGCAGGCAATTCAAGGCGATCGAACACCAACAGCTCGCCGCTGAATTCGCCACACAACTCCATGAGGGCCCATTGTATAGGTTCAGTGTTCTCCAGTGGCTGAATGGGTCCACAAAGCATATCCATGATCCGAGAAATGTGTCCGCGGCTGAGTTTATCCAGTGTGGACCAGCATCGTGGATCAAACGCATCAACTTGTTCACGATGTTTCAGCAATAGTCGCGAAAGTGATGGCACGTCGCCGACCCGCAACCCGACTGTGCCCAAACACTTGGGCAAAATGTCAACGGGACGCGACTCTTGCGCGAAAGCAAGAAGGGGCGACATTAACAGCATCACACACGCTAGAAAAACGTGAACGGTCGCCATTGTGAAAAATCCATTTTGCGTGCGCGTGGTGTCCAAGCCGCAATGAAACAATCTCGTTGTCATGCGCATCGACAGTGCCCTCCGGGATTTGCCAGTCATTGGTCGATCAACTCTTCGTCGTCGAAATCGTTTGGCTGCCAAAATAGACCGCTCGGATCCGCAAAAACAAGTGAGCGATTGGCGGCGGACGTGTTCCGGAACGGGGTGGTGCCCGTGCGGTTCTCCCCCGTCAGTTGATAGAGGTTGTCGTACAACCAGGTCACCCGGCTGCCGTCGGCCTCGGCGACGGCGTAGCGGTTCCCCGTCGCGTCGTACTTGTAGTCGTACTTCGAGATGTACGTGCCGTCCGGGAACAGGTTGGCCAGCGTCGTCAGGTTGCTCGCCGCGTCGTAGGTGAAGCTCGCGCGGGTGCCGTTGGCCAGTTTCTTGACCGTTC
>JBKCTR010000531.1:0-2293 GCA_046318755.1 Planctomycetaceae bacterium | reverse complement strand
CCACCGAGCCATCGTCGTTCTTGAAGATCTTGTCCCGGGACGAACGATCGGGCTGCACCCCGGTATCGACGAAGCAACGGGTCTCGTTGTCGTAGACCGTGACCGACCAGAACTGCGCGACGGGCGCGTCCTTGGGAACTCTCAGATGGTAGTTGTGACTGCCGTTCAGCCAGTTTCCGTCTTGGTCCTTGGCGGTTTCCAGATACAGTTGGCCGAACCCCACGGTCCGCCCCATCATGCCAACCGAAACCCCCACCGCTTCATAAAACCACGACGTCCGCTCGTCGAATTGCGTGTGGTGCGGAGCTTCCTGGCTGGTCTTCAGGAAGAGTGAAATCTCCCAATGCTTTCCCGGCCAGACGGTCGCCCCCTCAAAGCGTTTTTGGTAGGCGATGGTGCGGGCCATCACCTCTCCGACCTGGGCCGCCTCTTCCAGGATCTGCTTTTGTCGCGGGGTCGGCTGGAAGGGCTTCCCTTTTTCGATCCCCAGAGGCTGCAGCATTCCCATGATCATGCGATCCCGTTCATGGACAGGTTCTTCATTGATGATTTTCGCCAGCCCTTCCCAATAGGCGAGGCCGCGAGGTTGAGTTCCGCTCCACTTGCGGCCGTTCGGTGAGACATGCCGCGTTGGCGGCGGGTTCTCCCGCTGGCGATAGGGATAGATTTTCAATCCATCAATCAGTGCCCGGGCCTTGGCCGCATCGGGGTCGAGCGCACGGTGAGCCGACCAGATGTTGACTGTCGGCGAACGGAAGACGTAATAGCCTTCCGGTTCGATCATGGGATCGTCGGGACCGAGGATCAGGTACTTGCCCCCGGCCCCTTTGTCCGGCCCGGTTTGTCCCGAGTCGGTGATCGGCCGCTGCCAAAAGTCTGTGAAACCGCCCGCCGTCGGACCGGCCGGAATCTCAAACACCAGCGGACCGGTCTCCTCGAGGTTCGGAAACGCCATGATGTACGGAGTGGTTGCGTTCGCCGTCAGCAGGCCCAGCTTGTCCTGGAATGTGAGGTAATCGACATAGTCGCATTTGCCGGCTTCAAATTTCGTCAGATGCTCATTCTGCCACTGCTGCATGGCCATCAGAGGCAACGCCCAGAGATACGCCTGACAGGCTCGTTGCGAATCGAGGGTGTCGAACACCTTCTGCACGGTGGGAGCCGTCGGGTATCCGTTTTCGAGTTCGAGCGTGCCCAATCGGGTTTCCACACGGCCGTTGGTCGGCAAGACCTGTGCCTGCACGGTGGTGTGGGCACTGCCGAGAATCAGAGCTGTCGCGACGAGACTCAATCTCAAAACGATCTTCATGTACGGCGAACCTCGAAGCGCAGGAAGAGACGGAAAGGACCATGTCCGGAACGTCCGATTCGGAAACCAGTCTGCAGCCAGGCAGTCGTACCGCGCGGAACGATGATGCTTCTACCGGGAGGACGCGATGTGGTCAATGGGGTCAGAGATGAAGGGGAGTCGATTGGCACGTTTGCCGGGGATTGCAACAGGCACGGCCAACAGGGGCCACCCTGTTCCAGAAGAGCCCGCGGGGGTTTTGGCAAATTGCTGTTGTCATGAGGGGTCGAGTGGAAAGCCCGCTCGACGCCCGACTGGTGTCGAGTCAGATTTTGACAAAGGATGCTCCCGGTCTGCCAATGTCAGCGGGCACTCCAACACCGGCCGTCCAGCATCAGAATCCCTGAAGGGGCGTCATTCGATAGCCCACGGTGCAGCACCGCCGGTCGCATCGCGACCCGGAGCCGGAACCCTGGGGCGGTGGGGGCCAAACCGGGACGCTCTGAAGGGGCGAAACAAGGACCGCTCACGACCGCGTCTCTTCCCCGGCGTCAATCCCAACTCCCCGGCGATTTCTTCGGGACCACGTGCCGAGATGCGCCCGGTCGAACCCGTCCAGCCCTCGGACGCCCAGGAGCGGACACCCATTGTTGAGAGAACCTGTCGGTGTGGCCGGCTACCCCATACGGAATGATGCGTAGGAGAAACTGACCGATTTGCATCCGGCTGGTGCCGGTCCGGGTTTCGACAAGGGACGGCCCAGGTCGCGTCCCGATGTTGTGGACGGTGGCGAGGAATCTCGTCGCAATCTGGACCAGTCCCCTTATTCATCCCCCCCCGTTTGACCCCGCCGACCCGGTGGGCGCTTCCCCGATGGGCGCTTTGGTCCTCTTTGACCCGTCTCGCCCCAAATGACGACGCACTGCGCCGCGACTCACTCTCAGCGCTTTCGCGATCGCCCGCTCCGAATGCCCCGCCGCTGCTAACGACTGAATTCCCTGTGAC
>JBKCTR010000530.1:0-2378 GCA_046318755.1 Planctomycetaceae bacterium | reverse complement strand
CCACCCCGCAGAGCCGCGAGCTTATCGCACGGCACCGCGTCTGGCGATTGCACCGGCCGAAAAATCAGCGGACCGGCGGCCCAATGGCCCAATCAACTCGTCAAAAACCGGACGGCACCAAGGTCGCCCGACCACCAGTGGCACTCGCAGATCTCTCCCCAGACCCTCAGCCCCGCGACGCTTCGGTCGCCGGCTCCACAGCGGGGTCGAGGCTCGCCTCGGCCGGTTCTTCCACCGGTTCTCCCACACGATCTTCGGCACGTTCTTCGACACGTTCTTCGGTGGAGGCTCCCTCGGCCGGTTGGTCCGAGACCTCCCCCGGCGAGGCCGCGGTCGGCGCGGCGGTGCCAGCGGGCTTCGTCTGGTCCGGCGACTCTTCGGTTTTCTTGTAAAACGCCACAATGGCCCCCATGTCGGGCTTCAGGTGAACCCCCACCAGTTCGGGGGGAATCAGCACCTTCACCCGCACCGGAATCGAGCCCTTCGAACGGTTTGCGATCGGCATCAGCCGCGACACATACCCTTCATAAGGATGATCCTGGAACGCCTCGGACCGGATCACACACTTCTGCCCCACGAAGATTCGGGAGATGTCCCGTTCCTGAATGTCGAGCTCGATCTCGAGATCCGAGAGATCGGCCAGGTCGCAAATGCTGAACGACCCGTTGAACGCCCCGGGATTGACGATGTTCCCTTCTTCGACGTTCTTTTTCAAAACCGTCCCTGTGACGGGTGAGACGATGACCGTGTTGTTCAGCCGCCATTCGGCCTTCGACAGATCGGCCGTGGCCGCCGCCACCTCCGATTCCGCCACCGCCAGCCGCTGTTCTTGCGGTTCGGTGATCAGGTCGAGGGTCCGCCGCAGCCGCTCGACCCGATGCCCGGCACTTTCGAAATCGCTCTGCGCCTTTTCGAGATCGGACGGGCTGACAGTGCTGGTCTTCGACAGCTTGGTCCAGCGGTCAAGTTGCCCCTTGAAGAAATCGCGCTGGGTGATCGCCTCCGAGAGTTCGGCCTTCGCCCGCTCAATCTCGCGGGGTACGTTCTTGTGCTCCATCTCCAGCCGCAGCTTGGCACTGGCCAGACTCGCCTTGGACCGCAGCATGTCGGCCTCGTAGTCGGTGGTTTCCAGTTCCGCCAGGATGTCTCCCTTGTGCACCTGCATCCCCTCGATCAGCGTCTCGCCCACCTCGTCCGGATCACCCGGGCGATGCACCCGCAGACTCTTCACCATGCCCCCCACCTTCGGGCTCACCAGAATCTGCCGGCGGGCCATCACATATCCCTTCGACTCATGCACCACCCCCCCCGAGGCGGCGGTGCCGGCTGAAGAACTCGTGTTGATGGGACCGGTCCCGCTCGATGACGTCGCGGTCGAGGCCGCTGTCGCGGTCTCGGTACCGGCAGTCGCCAGCCGGGCGGCTTCGGACTGCTTCAATTGCCAGACTTCATACCCCAGGTACCCCGCACCAGCCGCCAGGAGGGTGACGAGGAACCACGGCAGCTTGCTGCTGGGAGCCGGGGGAGGGGGTGCCTTGATTCGCAGCGAACGGACCTTGTCGGAGAGTTGGCCGGGCGTGCGGCTGGCAGAGACCGCGACATCGGGTGCGCGGGACGATTCAACAGGCAACGCCATAAAGCCAAGTCCGGGAGAAGGGGACTGAAAGCAGGGAAGACCCGCAGGGAGGCCGACCAACCGACTGGGGAATCGGACAATCCCTTCATTATACGGCTGTGCGGTGGGCCAATTCCACGAAATTTCCCCCTCTGCGGAGTTTGACGATCGGGGTGGCATGGTGCGGACTCGGTGCGGGCACTGTGCGTACACGGTGCCGAGGTTTTCCGCTGTTCGCCACGGTCTGGCTGGGGCTCGGACGACCAGCGGACCCTGGCGTCCGATCCCCCAGCGAGCCCCGCCCCGGCGAACCCCCGGCACAGTCCGCTGGCGCGCACCGTCCGGGTTGGTGCTGGTCAGGCTTGGACCGGCATTGACGGTTCTGCCGATTCCAGCGACAGTCCCCCTCTCCAACCCCATTCCCCCAAACTGACGTCTGTTCATGAGTTCTTCGGGCACCCGCAGCGAAACCGCCGTCTCTGCCGCCAATGGCGGCGCAGGGGAGGGGCTTGCGCGGGTGGAAACGGCAAACCCGGCCCCGGAAGCCGTGACGCCGGAAGTCACGGTACCAGACGTCACGGTGCCGCAAGTGACGGCAGCCAACGTCACAGACTCGGCCGTGGTTTCCCGCAAGCCGCGCCGTCCGGCGGCGACCTGGCGGCACTGGCTCGAGTTCCTGGTGTTCCGCAGCCTGGTGGCGGTGGTGGAGGCGGTCCCCCTGCACACCCGCGACGCGGTCGCCCGCGGATTGGCCTGGGTCCTG
>JBKCTR010000529.1:0-5301 GCA_046318755.1 Planctomycetaceae bacterium | reverse complement strand
TCACGCCTTCAGCCCTCCGGAAATTCACCACTTCACCAAGATCAGCAAGCGGCCGCTGCAGGAAGTGTTGGAACGGCTGAAAGCAGCCGGGCTGGGCAGCCTCCCGGGTGGAGGGGGGGAGATTCTGGTCGACCGCGTGCGGGCCGCCATCACCCGCGGCAAGGTGATGACCGACGACTGGCTGAACGTCAGCCGGGTCTGGCATCAACTGGGGGGCAAGTCGAGCGCCACAATGATGTTTGGCCATGTCGAAACCCTGGCCGAGCGGATCGAGCACCTCGAACGAATCCGTCAGCTGCAAGATGAGACGGGGGGCTTCACCGCCTTCATCTGCTGGACGTTCCAGCCCGAACACACCGACATGGCCCACATTCCTCCGGCCGGGGCGTTCGAGTACCTGAAGACGCAGGCCGTCTCGCGGCTGTATCTCGACAACGTTCCCAACATCCAGTCGTCGTGGGTCACGCAGGGAGAAAAAACCGGCCAAGTGGCTCTGTTCTTCGGAGCCAACGACATGGGCAGCCTGATGATCGAGGAAAATGTGGTTTCTTCGGCTGGCACGGTGCATTACCTGACGCTGGACTCGATCAAGCGGTGCATTCGCGAGGCGGGTTACATTCCCCGTCAGCGGAATGTGTTTTACCAGTACATCGATGAAGATCCGTCGACCGATGCGGCAGTCCCCGGAGAACCGGTGCTCGCATCGTGACGAACGCCGTCTTGCCAGGGCTGCCGCGCCTGGCCTGATTGCAAATACCCAGGCCCGAAGTCGACATCGACTTCGGGCCTGGTTTCGTTTGCGGAGTCTGGGTTTGTGCCGCGGCCGCTCAGCGGTGCTGGGCCGCCAGTTTGGAGGCACAGTCGGCGATGACCTTCCCCTGGATCGCGTCGACTTCTTCGGAAGTCAGCGTGCGATCGGGGGCCCGGTAATGCAGCCGGACCACATACGACTTCTTGTCGGCAGGAATCTGCGGTCCGCGGTACTGGCTGGAGAATGCCACCTCCTCGAGCAGGCTGCCCGCCGAAGTGCGAATCACCTCCGACAGTTCCGTGTAGCTGACCGACTCGTCCAGCACGAAGTTGATGTCCCGGTTGATGGCGGGGTACTCGGGCACCGGCGTGTAGGGAGGCGAGAGCTGCACCAGCGGTTCGAGCACCGCCAGATCGATTTCGAAGAAGCTGGCCGAATCGTGCAGGGAGAGCGCCGTCCGCACTTCGTGACAGATTTCCCCCAGCCACCCGAGCCGCTGCCCGTTGACCTGCAGTTCGGCACCCCGCCCGGGCTGGAACCAGGGGCCCTCGGCGGGAATGGCCGTCAGCCGCACCCGGTGATTGATGGCGTCGAGCAACTGCTCGACCACCCCCTTCAGCTCGCCGAACGACCGCCCACTGACGGCCGACAACACCTTGGGCTCGGCCTCGCGATTCCCGGGCTCGGCGGCGAGGAAGACCCGGGCGATCTCGAACAACTGGGCGTTCAGCGTTCCCTGGCATTCGTTCTGCCGGCGGGCGGCCAACAGGCTGGGAACCAGCGATTGCCGCAGGATGTTGGTCCGCTGCCGGGAGGAGTGCTCCACCCGTAAGGGGTCTTGCTGGGTCCAGGGGCGAACCAGGCTGTTGAGGGGCTCGTCGACGAAGGTCAGGGTGACCGCCTCGAAGAACCCGGCTCCCACCAGGCTCTGTGCCAACCGTTCACTCACCCGATCCTGCAGGGTGGTGGTGCTGATCGCCAGGGGGACCGCGTCGTCTTCGGGAATCTTTTCGTACCCGTGCACGCGGGCGGCCTCTTCGATGAGGTCGATTTCGCGGGTCAGGTCGCGGCGCCACGAGGGGGGCACGAACAACACCTCCCCCGCGCGCGGCGAGGCGTGCTGCGCGAGCCCCAGCACCTTGAGAATTCGCTCGACCTCGGCCTGGGGAATGTCGATCCCCAGCACCCGCCGAATCTGCGACAGCCGCAGCGTGATGGGTGCCCGCGCGGCAGGCTGCGCTTCGCCGGCGGTCAACACCCCCGGCGCGAGTTCCCCCCCGGCCGTTTCGAGAATCAGTTGCACACAGCGCCGGCTGGCCCAGTCGAGCTGGCGGCGATCGACTCCCCGTTCGAACCGGTACGAGGAATCGCTGTGCAGGTTGAGTTTGCGGGCGGTGGCGCGGACCGTCATCGAGGCGAACTCGGCCGCCTCGATCAGCACATTGCGGGTTCCGTCGCCGATCTCGGTGTCGAATCCTCCCATCACCCCGGCAATCGCGACGGGGCGTTGGGCGTCGGCACTCACGCACATGTCCGCCGAGAGTTCGTAGACCTTCTGGTCAATCGCGGTAATCTTCTCGCCAGCGCGCGCCCGCCGAACAACAATCTGCCCGCCTTGCAGCTTGTCGAAGTCGAAGGCGTGCAGCGGCTGGCTGCATTCCATCAGCACGTAGTTCGTGGCGTCGACCACGTTGTTGATGGGGCGAATGCCCAGAGTCTTCAGCCGCCGCTGCATCCAGAGGGGACTGGGGGCGATCTTGACCCCGCGAACCAGGCGGGCGGTATACAGAGGGCAGAGGTCGGCGGCCTCGACCGCGACCTTGGCGGCCGTGGCGATGTCGGCCCCCCGGGAAGCCGGCTGGGGATCGGGAGCCGTCCAGTTTCGCCCGTAGAGCGCGGCGGTTTCGCGGGCGACACCCAGGTGGCACAGGCAGTCGGGGCGGTTGCTGGTGACTTCCAGATCAATCGCGATGTCTCCCTCGACATCCTCGATCGACTCGAGGTTCAGACCAGCCATCATCAGGCGGTTCCCCAGCTCTTCCACCGGCATGTCGAGCCGTACGTATTCCTTGAGCCAGTTCCAACTGACAATCATCGCAACATCCTCGGCGGGCACCCGGTGACCGGGGCCAGAATGGACAGCAGGCCATCGCGGAATCCTCGGTGATGCCGCGGCGCAGGCCTGAAAGGAATTCGATCGTAGACAACCACCGCCAGAGGGGGAACCCTGGGGAAACGGACCAGAGGGGGAACTCCGGAGAAACGGAACAGCCCGGCCGCCAAGGGGCGACCGGGCTGCGGAAAGGGAGAACGCCGCGGTGGCAGGTTGTCCCACCGCGACTGTGTCCGGCACTAGGCTTCCATGGGCCCTTCGACCCCGCCGGTGTACTGCTCGCCCGAGTGGGGCGCTCCACCGACAATTTCCTCGACCTTGTAGCCACCCTGCGAAGCGAAGTAGCCCACCAGAGCCAGGTAGCACAGCCCCATGATGGCGGGGATCCAGGCGGTGGTCCGCAGGGCGTACTTGCCGCTGGCGAGGTTGGCGTCGAGAACCTTCTTCTCATCGGCCGTCAGTTCGTCGGCCTTCTTGTTGTTCAGCTCACCCAGCTTGTTGCCATCGAGGCCGGAAACTTTCTCGCTGACGAGGAAGCCCTTCTGATCGGCCGACTTGTACTTGGCGTAAAGTTCGGGCTCAGCCGCCTGGAACTGTTTGGCGATGTAGGCGTCCTGATCGTAGCCAATGCCGGGGCCACCCAGCAGACCAGCCGACATCATCCCAATGCCACCCATCACACCCATGGTCAACGCACCGCCGCGGGGGAAGCGTTCCCCCACGACACCCAGCATGGTGGGCCAGAAGAAGGTCTTGCCGACGCCATAGATGGTGGCCATTAGCAGGATGGTTAGCGGGCTGACCCCCTCGGTTCCCAGTCCCCGCAGTCCGATGAACGCCAGAACAGCGCTGATCAGCAGCAGGCCGATGGGATTGATCTTCGCGACGATCGGACCCGCGAAGAACCGCAGGGCGAACATCAGGCCGGAGGTCCAGATGAAAAGCCAGGTGGCTCCCTTGCCAATCGAGGCGTTCATGATGTTCTGGATCCAGCCATCGGTCCCCAGTTCGACGTAGCCCACCATCGCGTGAATCACGAACAGGAACAGCAGGATCGGGCTGGCGAACTCGGCCAGCATCGTGGCGAACGGAACCCCCGCCGACTTCGTTTCCGATTCGGGGAATTTCTCTTTCAGCACCACAAACCCGTAGTACAGCGTGGGGGGCAGGAACATCGCCATCGCGACTTCCCAAGGCAACCGGGTGACGTAGGCGCTGGCACCCACGAACAGCAGATTGATGATCCCCCCGAGAATCAAACCTCCCGGCCACCCAGCATGCAGGATGTTGAGGTAGTGGGTTTTCTGCTTGGGGAACAGCGTGGCGGTGAGCGGATTAATAACCGATTCGCACACCCCGTTGGCGAGCGAAAACAGCATCGCTCCCCACCACAGCAGGTTGAACGCCGAGACCTTGGCGGCCGCGGGATCCACTCCCAACTTGGACTTGAACACCGGAGTGGCGGCGAAAGTCACCACGGCCGACCCGACATGCAGCAGGAAGGCCAGCACCATCAGAGGCTTGTAACCGATCATGTCGGCAAACAGGCTGCCGATGATGATCGTGATGCCGAACCCCACCAGACCCGCGCCGGTCAGATCTCCCTGTTCGCTCTTGGTGAATCCGAAGTCGGCTCCCCAGTCGTCCAGGATGGCCCCGCGGACGGCGAAGCCGATGCCCGCGGCGATGAGAGTAAAGAAACTGGCCAGGAACAGGGCTTTGTGCCCGCTGCTGATCGTGGGGGGAGGAGAGTTGCTCATAGTCCTGCCGGGAAGTGAGTGCGAAGTTCTGAAGCCAAGACCCTGAATCTTCGATGCAAGCGGCGTCGACCTGCGTGGTTTCACGGATCAACGCCGGGCGGATACTAACGGTGATTCCGGGGGATTTCCACCGCATCGGGGGGCTTGGGGGCGATCGGCCGAAGTGGCGAACCGCAATTCTCCCCCTCTCGGACGAACCTGCCCCGACCGTTCCAGGGACTGCGATGTCTGGTTTCGTCCAGTGGGCTTCCCTCTGGGGATGGCTCAGACGCGCGGGGATCCGATTGGAATCGCGTGTTTTTTCGCACTTTCGGGGGGGCGAATCCGATTCATCCGAATGGAACACGCGCCCTCCCTGGACAGCGAACTGAGCCCCCGGCTGCCGCCGAGGTCGGGACGCTGGTGTCAGGTGGTGCCAAGAGAGATCGACTTTGTCGACTTTGACGGACAGAACAGTCGGACCATCTCCTTTTTCCGATGGGGTCTCGTGGGCGGGGCTCGCAGGACGGCTTCCACGGCGTGATGCCGCGAGCCACGTTCTGTGGTATGTTAAAACAACCTCCGGATTGTCTGGTTTCGTTTCGCACGAGCGTTGATGGTGTTGGTGTCACCTCGGTTCGAATCGTTCCCAGTTCTGTGTGCCCCTACTCTTCAGCCCAAGTCACGGGCGAATGCCA
>JBKCTR010000528.1:0-17119 GCA_046318755.1 Planctomycetaceae bacterium | reverse complement strand
CTGTTGCCGCAACTCGACCAGGGACTCGAGGCGCTGCTCGACGATCTCGAGACCAGCGGCCGACTTGCCGAGACCCTCGTGGTCGTGATGGGAGAGTGTGGCCGAACCCCGCGCATTTCCACACTTCCCGGCTCGGTCGAACCGGGCCGCGATCACTGGGCCCACGTCTAGTCCGGGCTGTTCGCGGGGGCCGGTGTGAATGGTGGACAAGTGATTGGCCAGTCCGACGAAATGGCCGCGTACCCGGTCTCGCGGGCTTGGTCGCCGGCGGATGTGGGGACGACGATTCTGAGTTCTCTGGGGGTCGATCCTGAGGTGGAAATTGTCGACCCTCTCGGACGCCCGAACAAACTGCTCAATGGCAGTGTGATCACCCCCTTGTACGGCTAATACCGCTTCGGTCGCGGATTCTGCCGTTGCCGTCCCCCCAGCGCTGAACAATTGGCTTCAGTCCCGGTGGTCGTTATGGTCACCTCCGTGACGGCGATATGCACCTGCGGCACATCGTCCGGTGAGAGGAGATCCGTCTGTCGCTGTGCTCTGGAAGAATTGGGGATGCCGATGTTTCGTGTGCGCGGAATGGTGTTGGGTTTGTTCGCTGTTGGGTTGGGGATGCTGGGAGTGGCGGCCATGGCAGGGGAACCTCTCGTGAAGTCGGGAGACCGGGTGATCTTCCTGGGAGACTCAATCACGGAGGCCGGAGCCCAACAGGGTGGTTACGTGGCCCTGGTCCGCGAAAAACTGGCCCAGGCGCATCCTGATGTGAAAATCGAGATTGTCGGAGCGGGCATCAGCGGGAACCGTGTTCCCGATCTCGAGCAACGTCTCGAGCGCGATGTTCTCGCCCGCCAACCGAACGTGGTGGTGATCTACATCGGGATCAACGACGTCTGGCATTCGCAGAATGGACGTGGCACCTCCCGTGAAGATTACGAGCAGGGGCTGCAGCGTCTGATCAAGAAGATCCAGGGCGCGGGAGCGCGGGTGGTGCTGTGCACCCCCAGCGTGATCGGCGAGAAGGTCGACGGCACCAATGCGCTCGACAAAATGCTCGAGGAGTATTCCGCTCTGAGCCGGAAAGTCGCCCGCCAGACGAAATCGTCGCTGCTGGATCTGCGGAAACGATTTGTCTCGCGGCTGCGTCAGGCGAACGCGAAGAATGTCGAGCAGGGTGTGCTGACCTCCGATGGCGTTCATTTGAATGCCGCGGGAAACCGGTTCGTGGCCGAGCAGATGGGGGAAGCGCTGCACGGTGTGGATGACGGACAGCGGCGGCTGCGGCACGTGGTGTTGTTCCAATTCAAGGCCGACACCACTCCGGCCCAGGTGGCCGAGGTCGAGGCGGCCTTCGAAGCGCTCCCCACACGCATTCGTGAGATCCAGGGCTTTGAGCGGGGGACCAATGTCAGTCCCGAGAACCTGGCCCAGGGCTTCACCCACTGTTTCTTCGTCACATTCGCCAGCAATGAGGATCGCGACACGTATCTCAAGCACCCCGTGCACGAAGAGTTCGTGAAACTGGCGGTCCCCCGGATCGAGAAAGCTCTGGTCGTCGATTATTGGACCGAGTAAGTCCATCGGCCGGCCGGGGGGCCGACGGCGACTCGTGCCGTGCGCCCGCTGCCCGTTTGTCACCGGCCCGTTTGTCGCCGCGCCGTTCGCTACCATGCCGGCGCTCTGCCGTTAGAATGACGCCGAGTGGAATTCGAGTTTCCGCAACTTCAGAGGAGAACGACTGTGCGTTCATTGTCGATTGGCTGCCTGACGCTGGGTCTGGTGGCCCTGGCGTGGGGCGGGAATTTGCCCGCCCAAGAGAACAACACCGCGCCCAAGGGGTTCATGGCCCTGTTCAACGGGAAGGACCTGGCGAACTGGCACGGGGAAGAAACGATGGATCCCCGCAAGTGGAAGCAGATGGCGGAAGCCGACCTGCAGGCCAAGCGGAAAGCCGACCAGGAGAACGCCCTCAAGCACTGGCGTGTCGACGCCAATGGCGACCTGGTGAATGACGGCGAAGGGGCCTATCTGACCTCCGACAAGGAATTCGGCGACATCGAGTTCTACATCGACTGGAAGATGGTTCCCAAGGGAGACAGCGGCATCTACCTGCGGGCCACCCCCCAGATCCAGATCTGGGACTACACCGATCCCGCGAAGTTCAACCTAGGGGCCAACAAGGGTTCGGGAGGTCTGTGGAACAACACCGCCGGCAATCCCGGGAAAGATCCCTTGGTCCTGGCTGACAAGAAGCTGGGAGAGTGGAATCGCTTCCACATCATTCAGGTGGGAGACAAGACCACCATTCACTTGAATGACAAGCTGATTGTCGACAAAGCCCCGCTCGAAAACTATTGGGATCGCAAGCTCCCCCTGTTCCCTCGCGGTTCGATCCAACTGCAGACCCATGGCGGTGAGATGCGGTGGAAGAACATCTTCATCCGCGAGATTCCCGCCGAAGAGGCCAACCAGATGCTGCGCGGCAAGGATCCGGAAGGATTCGTGTCGCTGTTCAACGGGAAGGACTTCACCGGCTGGGCCGGAGCTGTCGACAATTATCAGGTGCAGGACGGCGCGATCATGTGCAAGCCCGAAAAGGGGGGAGCCCTGCACACCAAGGAGGAATTTCAGGATTTCATCGCGCGGGTCGAATTCCTGCTGCCGCCCGCGGGGAACAACGGGCTGGCCATCCGCTATCCCGGCCAGGGAGATCCCGCGTACGCCGGCATGTGTGAACTGCAGGTTCTCGACACCGAGCACCCGAACTACAAGAGTCTCGATCCCCGCCAGGCCCATGGCTCGGCCTATGGCATGGCGGCCGCCCATCGGGGCTACCTGCGTCCGGCCGGCGAGTGGAACTACGAGCAGGTCACGGTGAAAGGTTCGACCATCAAGGTCGAGTTGAACGGGGTCACCATTCTCGACACCGATCTTTCGAAGATCACCGAGTACATGGCCAATACCCCGCATCCAGGCAAGGACCGCAAGTCGGGCTTCTTCGGATTCGCCGGGCACGGCGATCCGGTCAAGTTCCGCAACATCAGCCTGAAGAAGCTGTAGTCTCGAGTTGCTGAACGCGGACCGAACTGCTCTCCGCCGGTCGAGTTCCCTCGGGGAATTCGACCGGCGGTTTTTTTGGCGAGCCCGGTGTCAGACCCCAGGGTGTCAGACTCCAGTGCGTCAGACCACAGTCTGGTGCAGCCACATCCGATCCGTGCTGCCACGCGGAGAGTTCGTGGCCAACCGACCGGGGGGGTGGCATCGCAAGCCAGACAGCTTCAGTAGGGGATCTTGGTGGACCAGCAGAGCAGGTCGCCGGACAGTTCTCCGAGGAATGTGAGAATCACTCCCACAAACAGCACGCCGGTGGCCGACTGAGTATTGCGATACACCAGAATTCGGCGGACCAGCCACCAGACAACCAGTGGGCCGATGATTCCACCCACCCACCGCAGCAGCCACCAGGCGAGCGACACACCCGACAGGCCTGGCAATCCGTGCAGGACGATCATTGCGGACGAGAAGACCAGCCGCAGCAGCCCTGCCACACCCACCGCGTTGTTGAGACTCTGCAGTGGGGTCAGGGGCATGCCCGGAGCGGTCAGGTAGCGGTGCCCCAGCAGCATTCCCGACAGCGTGGCCCCCAGGGTGCCAATCGAGGCGACCGTCGAGAGGACCATTTCGCCGGGGGAAATGGCCCCCAGCTCGGCCACTCGCCACACGGTTCTCGCGGTTTCCCACAGCCCCGCTGCCGTGATGAGCGACAGACAGATTTCCCCACCCCTGCGGCGTTCGAGCAGCCACAGCACCGAACCCAGGAAGGCAACGCCACAGATCAGAACGGACCCCCAGGGGCCGTTCGCCGTGGTCAGCGCGGCAACCACCCCGAGCCCCAGGCAGACCAGCATCAGGATGCGGAAGAACTCGCTTGTCACTCGCTGCCGGGGCATCAGCAACAGCATCAGGCCGATCCCTGCGATGAGCCGCAGGGCAAAGAAGGGAATCGCTTCCGGCATGAGGGGTCGACCCGTTTATTTCCGACTCATGATGAGGGTCATGGCTTCCGAACGGGTTGATTCATTGCGTTTAAACAGACCACGGACGGCACTGGTGATGGTCAGGCTGCCCGGTTTGCGCACCCCGCGGATGGTCATGCAGGTATGGGTCGCCTCGAGCACCACCACCACCCCCTTGGCGTCGAGTTCACGTTCCATGAGATCGGCGATCTGATGAGTCATCCGCTCTTGCAACTGCGGCCGGTGCGAGATGTCTTCGACAATGCGGGCCAGTTTGCTGAGGCCCGCGACCCGTCCATTGGGAAGATAGCCAATGTGGGCCACGCCGTGAAACGGCAGCAGGTGGTGCTCGCACATGCTGTTGAAGGTGATGTCGCGCACCAGAACCATCTCATCGTAGGTCTCGTGAAAAACCCGCTTGAGATGCCGTTCGGGATGGGAATGCAGGCCCGAGAAGATCTCGGCGTACATGCGGGCGACGCGGGCGGGGGTTTCGAGCAGACCTTCGCGATCGGGGTCTTCACCAACCGCCGCCAGAATCTCGCGGACCGCGCGCTCGATGCGTGCGAGGTCAACGGGGGACTTGTCGTGAGCCATGCCAGCAGGTCAATTGAGGCTGAATCGTGGTGGAAACGGCGGGCGCGGCGGTGCCGATTCTCCCGGAGTGGTGAGCGACAAAATGGTTTCCAGCAGGAACCGGCCGCGCTGGTCAACGTCGACTTCCGACAACGCCCGATACTTGGCGGCAGCCGGCATTTTGAGGGCGGCGGCCAGCAGGTCGCACAACACCCCCAGCGGCAGTTGGGCGTCGAGCAGTTGCTGGAACAGCGTGTCGCTGGTGGCGGGCCCCGAGAGACGCTTGAACGCAGTCAGCAACTCGCGCTGCCGCTCGGAGCGATCGCGGGCCGTGGTCGGATTGTAGCTGTCGGGCAGCAGAGTCAATTCCCCAATCCGGTAGGGCAGGTCATTCACCAATTCGCGCTCGATTCGCGCCCGCTGCAACCCGGTGAGGATCAGATTGTAGCGCCCCCCGGCCAGCCGCTCTTCGGCCGTGATGCGGCCGATGCAGACCACCTCGTGCAGCGGAGTCTGTCCCGAGTCTCCCCGGTCGGTGCGGGGAATGGCCATGGCGATCAGGCGGTGCGTCTCCAAAGCGTCGGCGGTCATCCGCCGGTAACGCGGTTCGAAAATGTGCAGCGGAATCGCCACATGCGGAAACAGCACCAGCCCCTCGAGGGGAAACAGGGGGACCTGTCCCTCAAACCCGGAAAGGTCGGCGCTGAACTCTGGTTCGTACTGCATCGGCGACAATCACTCTCCGGGAATCTTCACCTTGGGAATCCGGTCGTCCTGCAGAACGACACCCGCCGGATACAGGTCTTGATTCTCCAACAACTCAGCAAAGCAGTGGTCCATGGCCTGGAGGAACCCGGCGACGTCAAGCCCCTCGAACTCGGGCTGGTACGCCTCGAGGTATTTGCGGGACGACAAATAGACTTTCTTCGCCCCCCCCAGGTTCTCATTTCCGAAGTGCAACAGGGCCACGGCGGCCTGAATCAACCCCTGATAGAACTTGCGCCGTTCATCCTGGGTCTCGGTCCACAACTCTTCCAGAACCTCGTGGCTTTCGAAGAACTCTTCCTCGTTGAAGAGTCGCAGCCCCTGCAGATAGAGTTCCGGGAAGTCAGCCGCCATGTTGTTGCACTTTCGAGTGAGAGCACAGCACAGCACTGTACTGCTCGGCGGCGCCGTCTGTCCACAAGCGGGGTCGCATTTCAAATGCCGCCCGTCAACTTCCGTGCGGTCTTAACGGTCTGGAGAGTCGCATGGTTCGAACCCGCACCCCGCGTCGCCACGAGGCCCGCCAAGAACAGGCACGGGCCATCGCTCTCGCACTGGCGCAAGAGTATCCGATTGCTGAATGCGCCCTGCACCATGAGAATCCGTTCCAGCTTCTGGCGGCGACGATTCTTTCCGCACAGTGTACGGATGAAAGGGTCAATCTGGTGACCCCCGGGTTGTTCCGCCGGTTTCCCACTCCCCAGGCGTTGGCGGCCGCGTCGCAGCCGGAGGTCGAAACATTGATTCAGTCCACCGGGTTCTTCCGAGCCAAGGCGAAGAACCTCCGCGGCATGGCCCAGGCCCTGATCGAGCATCATGGAGGGGAGCTGCCCCGCACTGTCGACGAGTTGACCAAACTGCCCGGGGTCGGCCGCAAGACCGCCAACGTCCTGTTGGGAACTGCGTTTGGTCTCGCGACCGGAGTCGTGGTCGACACTCATGTCCGCCGGATCACCCGCCTGCTGGGGCTGACCCGGGAACAGGATCCCGTGAAGATCGAACGGGACCTGGTCGCTCTGCTGCCCCCCGAGGATTGGATCCAGTTTTCGCACCGGCTGATCCATCACGGCCGTCGGATCTGTATCGCCCGCCGACCGCGGTGTGGCGAATGCCCGCTGTTGGCCCTGTGTCAACGGGTCGGTCTCAAGCCGCTGCCCAGTCCCGAAATCTCCCTGGACCAGCCCCCGCCGAAACCACTCACGAAACCCGTCAAGAAAGGGGAGCGCACACCAGCGGCGAGCCGCACGTCTGCCCGTGCCAAGCCCAAGCCCAAGCCCAAGCGACGGAAATCGAAGCCGACGGGGGGCTCAACCTCCGAGGTCGGCTGAGTGCCGGTGTGCCCCGGCGGCTGCCCGGGCGGACGGCAGCTCGCGTTCGCAATCGATCAGTCTTTGGTGTCGCGCGAGGCGGTGCGGTTCGACTGCGACTTGAGATAGGCGTACAGATCGGCCAGTTGCCGATCCTCGAGATCCTTCAACAACCCTTCGGGCATCAGCGAATTCGGCAGTGTCCGCTGATTGGCGATGTCTCGGGCATCGACCCGATAGGTCTGGGCCACGCCATTTCTCAACAGGATTCCATCGGTCGAATCATAGACCACGAGGCCCGAGTAGGTTTTCCCGGACTTGGTCTCCACCAACACAGTCTGATAGCGGGGCGAGACGTCCCGATTGGGGAGGGCAATCGCGAGGAACAGGTCGTCACGCGAGAACCGCGACGTCACCCCCAGCAGATCTGGCCCAAGGCTCTTGCCGTTCCCGTGGCACTGGCCGCAGCCCCGGTTGCGGAACAGCAACTCTCCCCGCTCGACATCTCCCGCGTTCCAGTCGACGGCCACCAGCCGCTGGCGGAGCGACTGTTCGTCAATGCCCCCCGTACCCAACACGTCTTGCGATTCCTCGGGATAGGTGGCGATGGCCCATTCCGTCCATCGCTGAATGGCTTCGGACTGGGGGACATGACCCGCGGTGCCGAAGATGAACTCATGATCGGTGCGGGCCTGGCGGGTCAGCAGTCGGGCAACTTTTTCCCGCAGGGGAAATTCCGAACGGTCGGTACCCAGCCGCCGCAGCAGTTTGACCAGAGCCACGCACTCGCGGGGAGTGGTCTCGGTTTCGGACAGTCGTTCCAGGGCGCCCACACAGGCGGCGAGGGTTTCGGGAGGGGCCGCATCGAGTCCCTCGACAAACAACGGCCGGTCTTCCTCCTGAGGAGCCTCGGCCAGCACCATCAACACTGCGAGTCGCAGGTCATGCCGGGCGAACAACGGACGGATGAGTTGTCGACTTTGATCGCTCTGTGCCCCGCCCACCACATAGACCAGTTCAACGTTCCAGGGATAATCTTTCGCGGACTGAACCGCCCGGATGAACGCCTCGGTGGCCCGTTCGCTCTCCTCTTCCTCGAGCCTGGAGAGAAACGCCACATGCGATGGTTGTCCGAACTGGGCCGACTCGACCAGGGTGTGGGCCAGCCCGGGCGTGTGAGTGACCAATTCTCCGAACAGTTCGCCCAGCCGATCATTCCAGTTGGCGTCCTGGGGGAGTTGCCGTTCCCGAATCTTCCCTTCGACCGCCAGCAGGGCCTCGGCACACTGCCGGGTGTTCTTTTCCGACAGCGTCAGGTCCAGCCGCGAGATGCAGGTGAGATAGTGAATGTCATCCACCGGATGGCTCTGCTCGGTCAGTTGTCCGAGCAGCCCCTCCGCCAGCCGACTCGAAGGGGGAGCCAACATGGCGATGGTCCGACCCAACTCGGCATCCACGGCCCGGTCACCCACCGGAAACACGTTCTCGAGGGTGGTGATCAATCGGGAGACCTCCGGGACAGCCAAATCCAGAGCGACCGTACCCGTGTAGCCGTGGAACATTCCGGGGGTTCCTCCCCGGCCTCCAAGATCTCCCAGCGACATCTGGATCAGCCGTGCGGCTTCCAGCTTCATCGAGCCCGGATGGTTCCCCGCGAGCACCCGCGTGCCAAAGTCGACTCCAAACAGGTTGACCCCTTCTCCTTCCTGGAGGGTGCGCCACACATAACCGATGGTGCTGGACAGCGCGGCGCGCCACCCCAGGGGGCGTCCCAGTTCGGCCAGTGCCCGCACTTCGTTGGGCCTCATGCGAACGACAAGGCGGGCTGTCGCCAGCCGCACTTCCCGGTCTTCATGGTTGAGACAGTCGGCGAGGGGGCGCAGCAACGGGGTGTAGTCGGGCTGCAATCGGAGCAGGCTTTCCAGAGTCCGGCGGCGTGCCGCTGCCTGGCTGTCGTTCAGATACGCCGCCAGTGTGGCGTCTGCAGGACGGGGTTTGGTCTGAAAACCAATCGACCAGGCAGCCGCGGCCCGCACCGAGGGTTGCAGCGAACCAGCCAGTGTCTTCAATGTCTGGTCGGTCAATCCGCCAAACTGATCGACCAGGATCTGGATCGCCCGAATTCGTCTCTCCGCGGGCAACTGCTCATTCAGCGCGGCCGTCACGAAAGTGGCTTCGCCCAGGCTGCGGGCCAGAGGGACCCACACGGCGCGAGACCAACTGGCGTTCGGCTGGATCGGCTCCAGGCAGGCCTGCAATTGCTGGGCCGGGGGAGCCTGGGCGGGCAGCGACAACAACAGCGGCCGCCGTTCGCGCTCGGTGGCGGCGTCATACCGCACCCGGTAGACGGTGCCATGCGTGCCGCGCCCACCGACACAGACGAAGAGGCTGCCGTCGGGTCCCACCTCGGCATCGGTCGGAGCGAAGCCCTCGGCCCCGTCAGCCTTTACGAATTCCTCGGCAGGACGGGGAGCGAAGGTGCCCCCCTGTCGGACCAACGGGATGGACAGGACCCGGCCGAAAGTCCAATCGAGAGCCAGCAGACTTTGCCGGTAACGGGCTGGAAATTGTGTGTGCTGATAGCAGACCACCCCCGTGGGCGATCCGCGCCCCGTGGACGACACGACGGGAGGGGCATCGAGAAAGTAGTTGGGCCGTTTCCAGGTTTCGGTCACCCATCCCTCTTCGCCTCCGGGAAGCACATGCAGAACCCGGGTCGGCTGGTACCATGGCAGGGAGATGTCCCGCTCGCCGTCGCTGTCGTAGGTCAGAATCTCGGCTTGTGGATCGAAGTCGAAGTCATAGGCGTTCCGCAGCCCGTCGGCCACAATCTCTCCCCGGGAGAGGTCGGGGGTCAGTCGCAAGACGACTCCCCCGTTGGGAGAGCGGATCGGACTGGTCGCACTGGTCGCGTAGCTGCCGTTCACTTCGGTGAAATTACCCGCGATCAGATACCACCACCCATCGGGCCCCCGGCGGATCGCGTGGGCGTAATGCTCTCCCCCGGTCTTGATCTTGAGGAACGTTTCGGGGGGGCCATCGGCCCGGTCATCGGCATTTTCGTCGCGGTAGCGAATCAGTCCCTCACCTCCGACGCACAACAGATCGCGACCGACGAAGCAGAGTCCCTGGGCCCCCGCTTCGGGACCGTCGACATAGGTCTTGGCCTCATCGGCCCGTCCGTCGCCATCGCGATCAATCAGGATCTTGACATATCCCGGCCCGGAGACGACGACCCGACCGAGAGAATCGATTGTCAGACAATGGATGTCGTGAGCGAGATCGTCAGGGGCATACCGAGTGACCGTGAACCCCTCCGGAGCGATCAAACCCGACTCGGCGGCTTGCAGCGGAGAGGCTGTCAGCAGGCTGGCGAGACAGGCCAAACAGCGGGTGAAGGCGGCGAGGCGATGGCGGTTCGGCGGGAAGGAAAACATCGGAACTCGTTCTCGCGGTGAGGATTCCGGATTGTGGCAACCCGGTCGAAGGCCGGGCGTTGTAGTGCGGAATGGAACGACAGGGCAAGGTGAGTCTGGCGGCGGGAGCCGATGAGCCGGGCCGCTATTCAGGTGAGGTTGGTGTCTGCGTCCCCGGGTTGAATGAGCAGGCGGTTGGTCCGTCGTGCCCGGAGGGTGTTCCGCGATCTGACAGGATGGGTGCTGGCAGATTGGGGACCTGGCAGACTGGGGACCTGGCGGGGATTGGGTTGAGTCGCCTCGCTGGACTTCCCGAGGTGGACCGAACTACCCTGCGGAACGTGGGGTTGCCTGGTGAATCACACCGACTCTGGACCGCGGGGCAACTGCTCTTTCGGTCAGGATTGACAGACCCCTTGGCTCTTGTGAGGTGTTTCCGAGATGTCGCGTCCCCTCTCGAAATGGCTGGCCGCCAGCTTGGTGCTGGTTGGCATGGTGGCACTGTTGCGTGGGCAGGCCGAGAACCAAGTCCCCGCGGCCCAGGGCATGTTCCAGGCGGCGGAGAAATTCACCAAGTCTCTCTCGCCCGCGCAGCTCGAAAAGGCCTCGTTCAAGTACGACGATGCGGAACGTCTCAACTGGCACTTCATTCCCCGTGAGCGGAAAGGACTCCCCCTGCGGGAACTGGAGGGAGGCGCTCTCAAGGCGGCCCAGGACTTCATCGCCAGTGGCCTCTCGAAGGCCGGTTACGAGCAGACCCTGGCCATCATGAGCCTCGAAGAGGTTCTGTATTTGCTGGAAGGCGGAGATCGGACCGAACGGCGGGAACGCCGCAACCCCGGGAAGTACTTCCTCAGCATCTTCGGCACCCCCTCGGCCAAGGGGCAGTGGGGTTGGCGGTTGGAGGGGCACCACCTGTCACTCAACTTCACCCTGCACAATGGCGAGGTCGTCGGGAGCACCCCCGAATTCTACGGCACCAATCCTGCGCTCATCGATGCCGGTCCCGAGCGGGCCATCCGCGTCCTGGGGGCCGAAGAGGATCTCGCTCGCCAGGTGCTGAAGCTGGCAACCCCCGAGCAGCTCAAGACCATTCTGATCGATACCAAGGCTCCCGATGACCTGCGGGGGGCGAACACCCCCCAGGCCGACCGGACCCCCGCCGTCGGCCTCGCCGCCGGACAGATGTCGGCCGATCAGAAAAAACTGCTCAACACGCTGCTCGAGGAATATCTCAAGAACATGCCCGCCGACGTGGCCGCCAAGCGCCGCGACCGCCTGATGAAGGCCGGGTTCGATAACATCCGGTTCGCCTGGTGGGGGGAACCCGATCGGAATCAGCGGCACTACTATCGACTGCAGGGACCGACGCTGCTGATCGAATACAACAACACCCAGAACAACGCCAATCACGTGCACTCGTATTGGCGCGATCTGGACGGGGACTTTGGCCTCCCGGTGAAGTGAATTCCCCGCTGTGCAGGCCACAGTCGGTCATTCCCGGCCCATGAGTCGGGACGGAATTGGGGCCCAGCCAGAGATCACTGGCTGGGTCAAGGACTCCGCGGCCCTCGTGAACCGATTTCGTCTTCGGTGGACTGCGATGGACTCAGTGTCCGGCAACCTGCCTCGATTGATACGGCGTGATGGGCCTGTCCGTCACGCCGTGTTGTCTTGCAGTCAGCGTGAGTGCCGCCCGTCCGCAGAGTTCACCTGAGTTGGTTGTCGCACCGATCGTCAAGCGGAGTGGGAGGGTCTGCCGAAGAAAGTGGCAGTCTGGCATCAAGGGGGGGGGGAACCGTTGTGCTGGCATCGCACCCTGCGAGATAATCAGGATTGAATAATCTGATTGCCCCCCCGTGGGCAATCGCCCGTGTTCATTCGGAGGAGAACCCCCCGGGGTTCTCTGCGGCATGTCTGATCCAACAGGTTCGTCGTCGGCTGTCAATTCGTCCGGGTCTCCAGGGGCTCCTGCGGCAGTCACCGCGGCAGCCCGGCCCCCCATGTCTCTCGACACCTCGGCCCACGCTGTCAAGATGCACTCGCACGGGCACGGCAGCCTGATGACCCGCATGCGGGAGGCGGCCGGGACGGTCTACGGAGACATTGGCACCTCGGTCTTGTACACGGTGATGGAAATCACCCGCGAGACCATTCACCTGCGGAATCATCATCTGCCCGCCGACGAGGTGAATGCTCTGGTGGCTCAGGGAGGGGCCGATCTGATTTCCCGGGCCGACGCCCTCGGCAGTCTCAGCCTGGTGTTCTGGGCATTGATCTTCCTGACGGTCAAATACGATTTGTTGATCATGAAGGCCGACAACCGGGGTGAGGGAGGAACCTTCGCCTTGTGGGGGCTGCTGAAAGGGTACACCGGCAAGATCGCCGGGATGACCACCCTGACCTTCCTGGTGGTCAGTGCTGCGGGACTGTTGGCGGCAGATGGCATCATCACCCCGCCGATCTCGATGTTGGGGGCCTATGAACCTCTCGGCGAACAGCTGGCATTGTGGGCGACCCTCATCAGTCTGTTCGTGCTCTTCAAGCCGCAGTGGCGGGGGACCAGCAAGATTGGCGGCCTGTTCGGCTGGTTCATGCTGCTCGTGTGGTTTCCCTGGATTGCGCTGAAGGGGCTTCCCTGGATGCTGCGACATCCCGAGGTGTTCGCCGCGCTCAACCCTCTCTACGCCCTGCAATTCCTGGCGAACTTCCCCGGGATCGGCGCGTTTGTGATTTTGGGGGTGGTGGTGCTGGCGATTACCGGGGGAGAGGCGAAGTATGCCGACATCGGCCACTTCACCGCCCACACCGACACACCCTTGCGGGAAGGGGAGAGTGTGAACCCGAAAGACTCGGGACGGCGGCCGGTGATGTTCACCTGGCTCTATATTGTGCTCCCCTGCCTGATACTGAACTACGCAGGACAAGTGAGCTACTTGCTCGAGAAGGGAGTTCCGCCGCGAGCCAATACGTTCTACGCCCTCACCCCCGTCACGGGGAACGCCTCGGTCGACGGGGTGATTCTGATTGTCGACCTGCTGATCTCGGCAGTCGCAGCATTCATCGCGTCACAGGCCCTGATCACCGGGATGTTCTCGATTGTCAAGCAGGCCATTGTGCTGGGCTTTTCGCCCAGACACGCGGTCCACTACACCAGCCGCGACACCGAGGGACAGGTCTACATTCCGCTCGTGAACTGGTCGATGTTCTTCGGCTGTGTCGCAGTCACGCTGTTGTTCCGGACATCGGGAAACCTGGCGGCGGCGTACGGCATCGCGGTGACGGGCACGATGGGCATCACCACTCTGGCATTTGGATATGTCGCCAGCTACCGCTGGAATTGGCCCTTGTGGAAGGTTCTGGCGGCGTGCACGCCAATGATGCTGGTTGATCTGCTGTTCTTCTTCAGCAACCTGCTGAAGTTCACCAGTGGGGGGTACTTTCCGGTCATGGTGGCGGCGGGACTGGTGACCATCATGGTGACGTGGCAGTGGGGCCGTCGTCAGTTGGCGAACGCCTTCTACGAATTTGGCGTGAAAGATGGGAAGAAGCTGGAATGGCTGGTGGCCCTGCGCGACATGCTGGATGAGCTCGAGGTGACGCTTCGCGAGAATTTGCCGTTCGCCCGGTCGCTCATTCAGGGTCGCCGCCGGCTGGTCGAGAGCGACCGAGCCGCGGTGTTCTTATGCTCGCGCCCCATTCGCAGCCTCAACGATTACGTCCCCGTCAGCCTGCGGATCTTCCTCAAAAAGTACGGGGTGCTGCCTTCGCATGTCACCCTGTTTTATGTGAACCAGGTCTCGGTTCCCGAGATCGCGACGACCGACCGTTATGAAGTGGTGAATATCGGGCATGACATCGATTCGGTCATTGTGACCTACGGTTATATGGAACAGCCGGATATCCGCGGTGCCTTGCGTGAACTCCATCGGCAGGGGCGGATCCACATCGCAGCGGAACGCTGGATCATCGAGGTCGGGGAGGAGGAGATCATCACCCACCGCAAGCTCTCGTGGTGGCGGGCCCTGAGGGTCGAGCTCTTCAAGTGGGTGCTGCGGTTGTCGACCCCCGCTCACAAATACTTTGGTCTGACCTTCGACGCTGCGGTTTCCAAGGAGATCATTCCCGTGGTCTTCGGCCGCAAGGGAGCGAAGGTCAGCCTGCCCGAACTGGAAATTGTGGAAGTCGAGGGAGCCTCCTCGGCCAACATCACCATTCCCGCAGGTTTGGCGGAAGGAGTTCGCTGAGACACCAAAGGCCCGATGGCTGTCCGTTTGTGTCTACGCCCTTGTGCCAAGTGCTATGACCAGTTGTGGCAGTGCTGGTGTGGTCTCATTTCGACCTGGTCAACCAACAGTGGTGAATCCATCAGAGGTCGTTGTTGCCATGGGATGGCCCTCCTTAGAATGCCGTCCGAACAGGTCTCTTGCAGGAGTGAACCCATGCTGGTCGGTTACGTAAGCGATGAACGCTACGTCGCGATTCCCAATGTGATGATCGAGTTCGAAAATGCCCACGGTTCGTGGGAGACCCGTTCGCGGGCCTCGGGCTCGGTCCATCTCGATCTCCCGCCAGGTGAGTATCGGGTGACTCTCAACAAACCCGGTTTTGGAGGCAAACGGGTCACGATGACGGTCTCGCCGGGCATCCCCTACCAGTTTCGGCTGCTGTCAGACTGCCTGCTGGGTTATCCCTGGCCGAAGTGGGTCCGCGAGGGGGAACAGTCCGAATTTCGCGTTCACTCGCCCGAGGCCTATGAACTCGAGCTCTACCGCTGCGGGCTCGAAAAGCAGCTCATCCGCAAACTGGGTTGGTATGACGAACATGGCCCCCGGGCCACCGTCCAGATCACCCCGGACGGCGACTACACCCAAACCGGGGTCGAGTGGAACAAATTCGGCTACGCCAACCCCGCCCTGAAACAGTACGTCACCGCCCCTGCCCCGTCGGGACTCTACTACTTCCAGGCCCGAACGAAATCGGGACACTACTTTTCGTTCCCCTGGATTGTCGCTCCGGCCAAGCCCCGACATAACCTCGCGGTGCTGGCGTCAAACATCACCTGGAATGCCTACAACGCCTTTGGCGGACGCAGCAACTACATCAATGCCGACAAGCTGCCGCCGGTACCGTGCGTGAATTCGCGTCAGGAACTGCACCGCTACACCGATCCCAACTACAAGAACTACGGCGTTTGGGATTATGCTCCCCTGTCGTTCGAACGTCCCGAGGCGATCAATCTGATCCCCGAAGATGAGACGATCGACAAGCCGATCGAGGGACGAGCCGCCTGTCACCTCGCTCCTGCCGAGTGGCGACTGTTGGGGTGGCTGGAACGGGAAGGCTTTGCGTACGACTATTATGCCGAGACGCAACTTCACGATGGGACACTCGATCTGGATGATTATGATGCCCTGGTGATCAGCACGCATCCCGAGTACTGGTCGCAGGAAATGTACTTCGGAGTCAAACGCTGGGTGCACGAGCGGGGGGGAAAGTTGGTGTACCTCGGGGGCAATGGGCTCAACTGCGAAGTGCGGTTTACCGATCCCAACACCATGATCGTGATGAATGGCGACGAGGGAGACCGCATCGCCAAGGGGGTGGCCGAGAGTCGGTTCGCAGTGTACCACGAGTCGGAAGCGAACCTGCTGGGGGTGATCTTCACCTACGACGGCATCATGACCAGCGCTCCGTATCAGGTGACAGACGCCAGCCACTGGGCGTACCAGGGAACGGACCTGAAAAACGGCGACCTGTTCGGCCACGCCAGTCTGCATCGCCGCGTGCCCGGTGGTGCCTCGGGACACGAGACAGACAAGATCTCGCCTCATTCCCCCAAGAACGTGCGGGGCCTCGCGCACGGTCAGAATCCCGAAAATGGCGGGGCCGACATCGTGACGTACGATACCCCCAGCGGCGGGGAGGTCTTCTCGGTCGGCTCGATCACCTGGCCCAGCTCGATCCTGGTCGACCCGGTCGTCTCGCGGATGACCCGCAATGTGCTCGAACGCTTCCTCAAGTAGATTGGCCGGAGATCCAGGCGAAGACCCGGCTTTGTGCCTCCAACCAGAGGGTGTGGCAATGGGTGCTGTGGCAGTACGACAGCGGGTGCGAGGAACCTGGCGGTGTTTGCGGGATGCCGGGGCGCTGCGCAGCTTCCGAGGCTTCTGCTGGGCACTCGTGGGCCTGACCCTGCTGGGCGGGACTGCCCGGGCCGAAGAGGAGGTCCAGCTCGCGGTCCCCCGCTTTCCCCCCACACCGCCATCCGAGGCCCGGGCCACGTTTGAGACCCGGCCTGGATTCGAGATCGAGCTGGTGGCGAGCGAACCTTTGGTCAGTTCTCCTGTCGCGATCGAGTACGACGAGTGGGGGCGCGGTTGGGTGCTGGAAATGCACGATTATCCCTTCACCGATCCGGCGACCGACAAGCCGTTCGCCGACAAATCGGCCGACGCCCCGCTGGGACGTATCCGGGTGCTGACTGACCGCGATGGCGATGGGCGGTTTGATGAGGCCCAGACCTTCGTGGACGGGATCTCGTGGCCGACCGGGCTCGCGTTCTGGCGGGGTGGGGTGTTCGTCGCCGCGACTCCCGACCTGTGGTACTTCCAGGACACCAATGGCGATGGGGTCGCCGACGTGCGGGAACGGCTCTACACCGGGTTCCGCAAATTCAACATCCAGGCGGTGATGAACAATCTGCGGTGGGGCCTCGACCATCAGATCCACGGTGCGGGAGGAAGCAATGGCGGATCGATCCAGTCGGTGGCGGATCCCCTTGCCCCGACGGTGACGATGGGGGCGAATGATTTCACGCTCGACCCGCGCACCCGGCAGTTCCGCCTGCAGGCGGGGGGGGCCCGCTTCGGCCACACCCTCGACGATTGGGGCAACCGCTTTCTGTGCAATATCCGCAATCCGGTGATCCATGTGGTATTGCCAGCCCAGGAACTCGCCCGCAATCCCTTTGTCGCTCCCCGCAGCAGCCTGTTCGACTGTGCGGAAACAGGCGACACCCTGCCCGTCTTCCGCAGCAGCC
>JBKCTR010000527.1:0-4327 GCA_046318755.1 Planctomycetaceae bacterium | reverse complement strand
TGCTGCTGATGGTGCTGGTCTACGACCGGCTGGATGTGACCAGGTTCCACGCTCCTTGACCGACCGGCAGTGCGGATAGAATGGGGGAACGGCCCATCCTCTGACACACTCCTCCCCGCCTCCCCCTTCGCGAGCTGTGCGATGTTGCCCCGCTTCCAACATGTGCTGGTCCCCCTCGACTTCACCCCCAAGAACCAGGCCGCCCTGGAAGTCGCCTTCGAGTTGGCGGTGCACAATCACGCCCGGATCACCCTGCTGCATGTGATCGAGCCGATCGCCGGTGCCGACGGCGAGCTGCGGGCCTTCACCGACCAACTGCGGAAACGGGCCGAGAGCGAGCTGGAATTGCGGGCCCAACGGTTCGCCGACGCCGGGCAGAAGGTCGATTGGAAGGCGATCGAGGGACATCGGCTGGAAGAGATTGTGCGGGCGGCGGTCGACCGGCAGGCCGACCTGATCGTGATGAGTTCGCATCCGCTCGATCCCACCCGTCTCGCCCAGACCTGGAACACCCTGAGCTACCAGGTCTCGGTCCTCTGCTCCTGCCCCATCCTGCTGGTCAAATAGCCCCGCGGCGTTATGGTACCATTCCACGCCTCTGAGTTGCCCCCACGTCTGAGTTTCCCCCCGACACATCCCTCCCGGTTTCTCTCAGTTCCGCCCATGAATCCAATCTCCCGCCCTTGTCTGTCGATCTGGTCGCTGCTGCTGTGCGGTATCACCCTCTGGGGAAGCCCCTCGGTGGGGTGTGCCGACGACTGGCCCCAGTGGGGAGGCCCCCGACGCGACCTGGTCTGGCGTGAGACGGGCATTGTCGAGACGCTGCCGGCCGGTGCGAAACTGCCCCGGATGTGGAGCACACCGATTGGTGCCGGGTATGCCGGGCCGGCGGTGGCCGCAGGGCGGGTCTACGTGATGGACCGCCCCGAGAAGACCGAGACCGAACGGGTGCTCTGCCTCGATGCCGAGACGGGGAAGATCGTCTGGACCCATCAATACGAGGCCCGCTACAAGGTCGACTATCCGGCGGGGCCCCGGATGACCCCGGTGATTGTCGACGACCTGCTCTACACCATTGGCACCATGGGGCACATGTTCTGCCTGAAGGTGGCCGACGGGTCGGTGGTCTGGAAGAAGCAGTTTGTCGAAGAGTTCGACACCAAACTGCCGATCTGGGGGATGGTGGCGACCCCCCTGGTGCTGGGGGACCAGCTCATCACCCTCGTCGGCGGAGTTCCCAACGCGCTGGTGGTGTGTTTCGACCGGAAAACAGGCAAGGAACTGTGGCGGTCGCTGGAAGATACCGAGGTGGGGTATTGCCCTCCGGTGCTGTGCGAGTTTGGCGGCCGACCCCAGGTGGTGATCTGGCATCCCAAGGCGGTGACGGCAATTGAACCAGACACCGGGAAGCAGATTTGGAGTGTCCCCTTTCCCGTGCGGTTTGGGCTGTGCATTCCACAGCCCCGGCAGGTGGGGAACCGGCTGTTCCTGACGGCGTTCTACAACGGGCCGCTGATGATCGAGCTGGATGCCGAGGGGAAGACCCCGCGCATCGTCTGGAAGGGGAAGTCGAGCAGTGAAATCCGGACCGATGGGCTGCACTCGATCATGAGTACCCCGATCTTCAACGGGACCCACATCTACGGCGTCTGCAGCTATGGGCAGTTGCGCTGCCTCGACGCCCAGACGGGGGAACGGTTGTGGGAGACCCGCGCGGCGACCGGCGAGGGACGCTGGTGGAACGCCTTCCTGGTCGAACATCAGGACCGGATCTTTCTGGCGAACGAACAGGGAGAGCTGATCATCGCCCGCCTGACCCCCCAGGGATATCAGGAACTGAGCCGGTCGCTCTTGGTCGAGCCGACGCGTGATGTGCAGGGCAGGATGACCATCTGGTCGCAACCGGCGTTCGCGCTGCAGAGCGTGTTCGCGCGGAATGACAAAGAACTGGTGCGGGTGAACCTGAAACAGGCTCGCTGAGTCTCGGTCGTCGGCCCGACACGGTCCTCAATCGCCCCCTTCCCGCCACTCCAGGAACCTCCATGGACCGCCGGTTGTTTTCGCAATTGCTGACGCTGGGGGCGGGTGCCTGGGCCTGGCCGGGGCAACCCGCGCCGGCGGGGGCTGGTCTTCAGGACCAGGCCGCGCCAGCCCCTGGTGCCGGGCCAGGCGCGGCAGAGAACGCCGCCCCTCCCGGACTTGCGGCGGGTGGTGTGGGTGCAGGGCAGTTTCCGTATCCTCCGGCGAATGTGGCGGATTTCGCGGCCCGGGCCCGGGCGATCTTGCCCCCGGCGACGTTCGATTACATCACCACCGGCTCGACCGACGAGGTGACACTGCGCGACAACGTGGCGGCCTTCCAGCGGCTGCGGTTGCTGCCGCCGTTGTTGGCGGGGGTGGACGAGGTCTCGCTCTCGACCACATTGCTGGGAACGCCAGTGCGGCTGCCGATCGTGTTGGCCCCGGTGGCGGGGCAGAGTCTGTTTCATCGCGACGGGGTGCTCGCCTCGGCCCGGGCGGCGGCCGCCGCGGGCACCATCCTGGGGGTCAGCAGCAGTGCCGGCCACAGCGTGGAGGAGGTGGCCGAGGCCACGGAAGGACCCAAGTGGTTCCAGTTGTACGTGCCGCGTGACCGCGAGATTGCCCGGCGGGTTGTCGAGCGGGTCGAGCGGGCGGGGTATCGGGCGTTGATCCTGACGGTCGATCTGGGAGAGCGGAAAGATGCCGACAAGCGGAACCGGTTCGCCCTGCCGCGTGAGCGGTTGCTGAAGCAACTGACCGACATGGGGTTTCCCGTGCGGCCCGACATGACCCTGGCCGAGCTGAATGCGGTCAACGACCTGGCGTGGGATCCGTGAGTGTCGTGGGAGGTGTTCGACTGGCTGCGGTCGATCACCCGGCTGCCGTTGTTGGTGAAGGGAGTGCTTCGTCCAGAAGACGCGGACCGGGCGGTGCGGCTGGGACTCGACGGGATCGTGGTGTCGAACCATGGGGGGCGGCGGCTGGACGGGGTTCCGGCCAGCATCGATCAACTGGAGCAGGTGGTCGGCGCGGTGAAGGGGCGGGCGACGGTGTTGCTCGACAGCGGCGTACGACGGGGGACCGATGTCTTGAAGGCACTGGCCCTGGGGGCGCAGGGGGTCTTGATTGGCCGTCCCTACGCCTGGGCCCTCGCCGCGGCAGGCGAGGAGGGGGTCACCCAGTTGCTGACCCTGCTGCGGGAAGAACTGGAAGTGGCCCTGCAGGCGTGCGGCTGTGCGTCGGTGCGCGAGGTGCCCCGCGAGATGGTGTTGCGGTCGGGGTGATTGGGCGTTTCCGGGATTGTTTCACCGGAGCAATCGGCCAAGGGGCCAACGTGGCAGCCGGGGTGATCGGGCTGAGACCGCCGGGACCACGACTCTCGGCCTTCGGCACCTACCTCTCGCCTGCCTCGCCGAGGTGACTTCTTTCAGCCCAAGGTTGCCGCCTCAGCGGCTAACCTGGATCAGGGCCATTCACTGGGGTCCGAAGCGTGGAATTCGCTTTACTCTGGGATTGCGGAAATTGGCCTTGTGTCAGGTTTCCGCCAGACATTCGGCGGGTCGAATTCGGCCCACGGTTCATCCCGGCGGCACGCTTCAAGCCATCCCCTACAGGGATGAATCGAACCCTCGACCCTCAACCCAGGGTAGCCGCTGCGCGGCAGACCCTGGGCTATGAAAGAATGTCCCTTCAAGACATGGCCGGGATTCCTGTTGTGTTCGGGAGTGGGATCCATGTTGTGTTCGGCAGGATGGCGGAACGGCGGTCGTCATGGAGGGGGCTCTTCAGAGTCCGCGACGCAATCACTTGAGCCGTCGATGACCTGATCCATCGGTCAATCGAGCCGCACAGGGGAAATCCAATGACGACCTGGGGGAGTCCCCTGCGCGACAACTTCAGGCTGAGGGAAGTATCCCCTACGGGGAATTGTTTTGGTGGGCGAGGTGGTTGCTGGAGCGAACTGTAGAAACTCACCAGCAAATCACGGGATCGATCATTTCCGTGATGGGAGGCATGATCGAGCTCAATGTCCTGAAAATCAGGGGAATGATTTTGGTGAGCGTCCTGCGGCTCGGCCCGCGGCGTTCACCGATTTGGGGGAACCGCGGGCGGCAGGGCCTGCAGGGCCAGTTCGGCGAACCGCAGGTCTTCGTCGGCGGTGATTTTGATGTTCAACGGCGAGCCGTCGACGAGGGTGACGGGGTAACCGCACGACTCGACCAGGCTGGCCTCGTCGGTGGGCTGCAGGGTTCCCCGTTGGGCGTACGCCCCTTCCAGCACGCTGCGGCGGAAGACCTGCGGGGTC
>JBKCTR010000526.1:0-4522 GCA_046318755.1 Planctomycetaceae bacterium | reverse complement strand
GGAAAGCACTGTCCGGTTCGTCGAGTCGGACTCGCTCCAATCCCGGACAAGCGAAGCTCCCACGGCCCCCATTCCCCCTTCCGACGCTGCCGACGCCGCCTCCCCTTCGTCTTCCCCCGAGCGCTGGCCCCCGCTCAATCTGGGCCGTTACGAAGTTCTGCACCTGCTGGGCGAAGGGGGGTTCGGCAGCGTCTTTCTGGGACGCGACCCCCAATTGGGGCGCCGCGTGGCCATCAAGGTCCCCCGCCATCAGGATGGACTCGACAATCGCAGCTTCCTGGAGGAGGCTCGACGGGTCGCCCAGCTCCGGCATCCTTCCATCGCCACGGTCTTCGACGTCGGGCAACACGGCAGTCGTGTCTACATTGTTTCCGACTACGTCGAAGGCGTGAATCTTTCACAGTGGCTTCAGCAGGAGGCTTACGACTGGCGCCGGGCGGTGGGCCTGCTGATCGATCTGGCCGATGCACTCGCGCATGCCCACTCCCTCAGCACCATCCACCGCGACATCAAGCCCAACAACATCATCATCACTCCCGAGGGACGGGCGGTCCTGCTCGATTTTGGCCTCGGATTGAGTGATGACGCCGGGCGCGAACTCCCGGGGCACATCGCGGGCACTCCCCCCTATATGTCGCCCGAGCAGGCGCAGGGCCGGGCGCATCGTCCCGACGGCTGCACCGATATCTTTTCCCTGGGGGTGTTGATGTACCGCATGCTGGGCCGAAAGCTTCCCTTCCGCGCCCAGGATCCCGTTGAACTGTTTCGACAAATCCGCGAAGACGATCCCCAACCGCTGCGTCAATTGGCTCCCGGTTTGCCACCGGCCGTGGAGGAAATCTGCCAGAAGGCGATGCAGAAAAAAAAGGAACGCCGCTATCGGACGGCCGCCGACATGGCCTCCGCCCTGCGGCATGTGCTGGCGGGCGATCCGCTCCCCGTTCCCGTCGAGCTCGATTCCACCAGCATCCACCTCGCCCCGCCCCCCGCCTCACCGGGCCAGGTGACCGCCGCTGCTCCCGCTCCCCCTCCCGCCCCTTCTGTCGCTCCCGCGCCCCAGGAAAGCGAGCGCCTTGAGCCACCGTCGCGCACATTGTCGAAGGCCGAGCGTCGGCGCGTCACCGCCATCCAGTGCCTCATCGAAGATCTCCGGTTCGACGTCGAAGATCCCGAACAATGGCATGGCATTCTGCGGGAGATCCAGCTTTCGTGTGTGCGCATCGCGCGCCAGCATGGCGGTTCCATCGAGTCGCAGAATTCCGAGGGGGTGCTGATCTACTTCGGCGTCCCCGTCGCCTTCGAGGGCTCCCTCAGCCAGGGGGTGCGGGCGGCCCTGGCCATCGCCCACGAGTTCGAGAAGAACACGCCGATGCTGCGCAAATCGGCCGGTTTTCTGCCTCAACTTCGTCTGGGTGTGCACACGGGAATGGTGGTGGCCGAAGAGGTCGATGATCTGGGCCAGACGCCGGCGAGTTCGGTGCGGTTCACCATTGTGGGCAGTGTGGCCCGCGTGGCGGCCGCCGTCGCCCGTGCGGGTTCCGCCAGTCAGGTCAGCACCTCCCGCGCCGTGCAGATGGCGCTGAAGGAACAGTTCGACTTCACTCCGCTGGAAGGCCGGCTCTCCAACCGGGAATTGCCCGGGGGCAGTGAACTGTTTGCCGTGGTTGCCGAACGGGGTGATCGCGATATCCGCGCTGCCGCCCGCCCGGCCACGCTGGGCCGCTCGCACGAACTGGGTCTGCTGCGCGACCTCTGGCAACAGGTGCTGCGGGGTCAGGGGCGGGTGGTCCAAATCTGCGCCGAGCCCGGGGTGGGCAAATCGCGGCTGCTCGACGAGTTTCAGGCCGGCTTGCTGCCGACGGATGTCATCCGTTTCGAGGCCCGCTGCTCGGCACAGACCCAAAGCAGTCCGCTGCGGCCCATGATCGACCTGGTGCTCCAGGTGATCGATCCCGCACGCTCGAAGTCCCCAGCCGAGCGACTGGCCGAGATCGAGCGGCTGTGCGATCGGCTGCGCATCGACCGCCGCCCCGCTGTTCCCCGCCTGGCCGAACTGGTCGGCATTCCCGCCGGGGGCGCTTATCTGCTTGAAGACGGGTCCCCCGAGAAAAAACGCCAGTGGTCGTTTGACACACTGCTCGAATTCCTCCAGGCCTCGTGCGAACAGCAGCCGTTGGTCCTGCAGATTGAAGATCTGCACTGGATCGACCCGTCCACGTTGGAATTTCTGTCCCAACTGATCGATCAACTGCAGCACACTCCCTGCCTGGTTCTGCTGACCTTCCGTCCCGAATTCCACCCGCCGTGGCCGTCGCGGCCGCATGTGTTCCAATTGCCTCTCAATCCGCTCGGCGAAGACCAGGTGTGCGAGTTGGCGCAGAGGGTCGTCGGTGATCGCCCCCTCTCTCCGGAAGTTCGCCGGCTGATCTACGTCAAGACCGATGGGATCCCGTTGTTTGTCGAGGAGTTCACCAAAGCGCTGCTCGAGGGGGGGCAGCTTGTTGAGACTCCCCAGGGTTGGGGGCTGGCCGGGGGCATCGAGCCGGTGTCGATTCCCGTCACCCTGCACGACTCGCTCGTGGCGCGGCTGGATCGTCTTGGCGAGGCGCGGGAAGTGGCCCAATTGGGGTCGATCTTCGGACGCGAATTCCCCTTTCGTTGGATCAAGACCGTCTCCCCCTTCCCCGAGCCGGTCTTGCTGCAGCACCTCAACCGGCTGGTGAATGCCGAACTGTTGTTTCAGCGGGGTGCCGTTCCCCGGGCGCGGTTCTCGTTCAAGCACGCCCTCGTCCAGGACACCGCCTACGACTCGCTGTTGAAGGCGACCCGTCAGACGTGGCATACGCGCATCGCCGAAATGCTGGAACGGGACGAGCCCGAGTTGGCCGTCTCGCAGCCGGAATTGCTGGCGCACCATTTCTCGGAAGGAAATCAGTTCTCGCGGGCCGCTCGGTTCTGGTTGCAGGCGGGGACCCGCGCCGCCGCCCGCTCGAACAACGCCGAAGCACTCACGCTGCTCCGTCGGGGACTCGACTGTGTCTCGCGGATCGAGACGGAAGAAGAACGCCTGGCGCTGGAATTCCAGTTTCAGATTCCGCTGGGGGTGACGCTGGTCGCCACGCAGGGCTACGCCTCGCCCGAAGTGGGGCCGGTGTTTGAACAGGCGCGCGAACTCGCCCGCCGGTTCGGTTCCCCGCTGCAGCAGTTCTACATCGTCTGGGGAATCTGGGCCTGGCGCGTGGTTCGTGAAGAACTCGACGAGTGCCTCGCCCTGGAGGCCGAAGCCCTCTCCATCGCCGAGGTGACCCAGGACGACAGCCTGCGCCTCGAGGCGGCCTTCATCACGGTGCTGACCCACTTCATGCGGGGCGAATTCGCTTTGGTGTGCGACACTGCCCAACGGGTGTTCCCCCTCTACGACCGGGAGCAATCCCGCATGAATGCAACCCAGACTGGTCAGAATGTGGGGGTGACCCTGCAGAGTTACTGGGCGTTGGCGCTGTGGCATCTGGGCCTCGATCAACAGGCGGTCGCCCGTGCCGAGAGCGCCATCACGCTGGCCCGCGAACTCGAACACCCCTTCAGCCTGGCCTACGCCCTGCATCACGCCGGCTGGCTGCAACAGCACCGTCAAGAGCCCGAGCAGGTGGTCTCCCTGGCGGAGGCCGAACGTGCCATCGCCGAACAACACGGCTTCCTGTTCTGGATGGCCGAGTCTCTGCTGTGTCTCGCCTGCGGGCGTTTCCTGCAGGGGCGTCTCGCCGAAGCCGATCAGGCGCTCGACCAGGGGCTGCAGATTTTCCACCGCTCCGGGGCGGCACTCTCGTTGTGCCAGTTCCACGCTCTTCAGGCCCAGATTCGTCTGGCTCAGGGAGACCTCGCCGGGGCCGAAGAGTGGATCACGCGCGCTCGGGCCGACTCCGCCCGCCATCGCAACGAGTTTCACCTTTCCGAGATCCAGCGGCTGTCGGGTGACATCACCCGCGCCCTGCACCCCCAACTTCCCGAGCAGGCGGAGGCGTGGTATCGCCAGGCGCTGGAGACCGCCGAGGCCCAGCTGGCTCGCGGCCCCGCCCTCCGTGCGGCCACCTCGCTCGCCTCACTGTGGACTCAGGGGGGCCGCCCAGCCGAGGCGCTCGCGCTGCTGCAGAAGGTGCTCGCACAGTCGGCCGACCAGGGCTCTCCCCGGGATCTCGCCGCCGCCACTCAATTGCTTGACATGATCTCGGGCACTCTGGACCGCTAAGCGTTCCCCCGGTGCAACTTTTCCTGAATGGCCATGACGCGGTTGATCAGGACGCGGTGGTGCTTTGTCACCGCAACAAACAGGGATTGTGGTCGATGAGTCGCGATGAGGGACAAGGCGACACCTCCGGAGGGGTGCGGTTTCGGCATACAGATCGCTTCCCATGTGGGCTCGATGATGAATTCCCCAAACGACCCCACGTTCCACGACCCTGCCGCGCAATTGAGCCTCCCGGCCGAACCATTCCTGAAGGGAATGCATACCCTAGCCCGGGGT
>JBKCTR010000525.1:0-4791 GCA_046318755.1 Planctomycetaceae bacterium | reverse complement strand
GGACGCTCGATCTTTCGCAGTACTACACCAAACCGGTCGAACCGTTGCCGGAGGGGTGAACCGGGGCATCCTGGGGAGGACCTCCCTGACCCGGGCACGGCCCTTCCTACGTTGGGCCGAGCGGCAGGCCCTGCGTGCCGTCGACGGCAGCCGCGGCGTCACCCCTTGCCAGCGATGCAGGCGGCAGGCTTCCAGGGGAACGGTGCGGGACGATCCTCCTCCCGCGTGGCAACCGAGGCGGGTGCCGTCAATCCAGCTCTTCGCGTTGCGCTTTGATGCTGCGGGGGATTTCGACCGGGACTGGTTCGCTGGCCCCCTCGGCGCTCTGCATTTGCCCGTGACGCATCTGGGCCTCGTAGAGCTGGGCATATTTTCCCCGGCGGGCCAGCAGTTCCTCATGGCTGCCGACTTCGACGATGCGTCCCTGTTCCAGAACCACCACGCGGTTCGCCTGCCGCAGCGTACTCAGACGGTGGGCGATGGCGATGGTCGTGCGGCCCCGGGTGAGATTGTCGAGTGCTTCCTGGATCTGCTGCTCGGTGGTCGTATCGACCGCCGAGGTTGCCTCGTCGAGAATAAGGATCTTGGGATCGATCAACAGGGCGCGGGCGATCGAGACGCGTTGCCGCTCGCCCCCAGAGAGGGTCTGGCCCCGTTCCCCCACAATCGAGTCGTAGCCGTCGGGGAGGCGCAGAATGAATTCATGGGCCCGGGCCGCCTTGGCGGCGGCGATGATCTCGGCCCGGGTCGCCGCGGGGCGGCCGTAGGCGATGTTCTCGGCGATCGTCCCACAAAACAGGAACGGCGCCTGCAGCACCATGCCGATGTTGCGCCGATATTCCGAGATGGAGAACGAACGGACATCGCGGCCATCGATGAGAATCTCGCCCGAGGAGACATCATGAAACCGGCAGACGAGATTCACGAAGGTGCTCTTGCCGGCACCGGTGGTTCCCACCAGGCCAATCATCTCTCCCGGTTCGATGGTCAGGGTCACGCCGTCCATCACCTGGCGGTTGCCATAGCGGAAGCTGATGTTCCGGGCTTCGATACGTCCCCGCAAATCGCCGACGGGCTGGGGCTGCTGCGGTTCCGGCACGCTGGGGACGCGGTCGAGGATTTCGAAAATCCGCTGCGCGCTGGCCGCGGCCCGCTGGGTGCTGGTGGCCATGCGGCTCATCGACTCCAGGCGGGTGTAGAAGGCTCCGATATAGCTGTTGAAGGCGAACAGCGTGCCGATGGTCACCGTGGCGCTGTCTCCCAGGATGAGCCACGAACCGACCGCCAGAACGACAATCAGTCCGATGCGGTTCAGGAACGAGACCATGGGCCAGAAGAACGTCCAGACCACGTTCACGCGATCGTTCGCCTCGACGATGCGCTGGTTGGCATCGCGGAAGCGGTCGACTTCCCGCTGCTCTTGAGCGAAGGCCTTGACCACCCGGATCCCGGGAATGGTGTCAGCCAGCACGCTGGTCATTTCTCCCCAGGCGCGGTACCCGGTGGAAAAACCGTGGGTCAGCCGGCTGCGAATGCTGAAGGTCAGCCAGGCCACCAGCGGGAAGGTGCAGAGCGTGGCGGTCGCGAGGATGGGGTCCATCCAGAAGAGGACGCCGATCGTCCAGACAATCGTCAGCAGATCGGTGACGAAATCCATCAGATTGTCGGAGAGGAAACTGCAGATGCGGTCGGTGTCCGAGCTGATGCGGGCCACGAGGTCGCCCGTGCGCTTCGCACTGAAGAAATCGAGCGACAGCCGTTGAAGATGCTCGTACGTGCGGTTCCGCAGATCGGCCGAGATGCGTTCCGACAGGCAAGCCAAAACCCAGCCCTGGGCCCAGGCGAAGGCCCAGGCGGCCAGACCGGCCACGACCATCACCGTCAGGTAATGGATCACCCGGCTGCGCAGCTCGGGTTTGGTCAGGGGGGCCTGGACTTGGGGCGGGGCCCCCTCACCGGCCGGGGCGACCACCGCGGCCTGTGCCTGCTTTTGCGTATCGTACGCGATGAAGTCGTCAATCAGCGACTTTTGATAGATCGGCGCCACCATGCCGGCGATGGTGGTGAGGATGGTCAACACCGCCCCCAGCAGGGCGTGGCCAAACCGATGCTTTACAAACCCCAGCAAGCGCAGCAGCGATCCCAGCGAGGCGTCGCCGGTTGGTTCGAACCCCTCCTCCACCCCCTGGTCCGGAGCGGCTGGCAGCACTCGGAAACTGCCGGCCCGCCCTTCACGCCAGGCATCCACCAGTTCCTTCGCCGACTCGGCACAGGCGATGGTGTAGTACCACACCCCCAGACGCCGCTCTTTGGTCAAGACCTCGAGGGTCCCCAGCCCCCCCCGGTCCCGGAGGGTCAGTTGGTCAATCTCGTTCAGTGGCAACGACATCCACTGCGCAGGGCGGGGCGAAGCCTCATCCCGCGGCAGGGGACAACCGAGCAGCCGTTCGTTGGTCAGCACCAGCAGACCGGGCTGGTAGTTCTGGTCGGGGCCGAGGTCGTGTCGGAGGACGGCGGCCACCTGTTCCCGAGGGCCAAGTTGCGACTGTACGGCACCCCGAAGTTCGGGGGTCAGTCGGAACCAGTCGTCGAACGAATCGCTCACAATCAGGCCTCGGGCGGTCCAGGGCGGGGTGATATACATTCACCGCGGTGGCCGATAGAATAGGTGTCCCACCGATCGCTGAGAAGGGGATGCAGGGGAAGGCCGAGCCTTTTCCGCGACAATCCCAGGTGATGATCGGCGGAACGGTCTGCGTGTGACCCGGGCCGATCGGCTCTGGACCGTTCAGACGGTCTGGATCGGGAGTGGCTTCGCATCGGGCGTGATTTGCCCGATGGGGTGGGTCGCCAGGTGTGACTTGCCAGGTGTGGTTCGCCAACGCGGGCGAAATCAGGGGGTCCTCACGGAGGGGGCCCCCGCGACACCGGTTTTCCCGAGGGAGAAGTCGTGGAGATTCGGAAGATTTTGATCTTGCGTGGGCCCAATGTGTGGTCCCGTCATCCGGTCCTCGAGGCTTGGGTCGATCTGCAGGAATTGAAGGATTCCCCCTCCACGTCGATCCCGGGGTTCAATGACCGGCTGATGAATCTGCTGCCGACGATGATCGAACATCGTTGCAGTTATGGTGAACGGGGGGGCTTTTTCCAGCGTCTGCGCGATGGAACTTATCCCGCCCATATCCTCGAACATGTGTCGATTGAACTGCAGACACTGGCGGGGACCCCCGTGGGGTTTGGCAAGGCCCGGGAGACCTCGGAAGAGGGGGTCTACAAGGTGGTCATGCGGTATCGGGATGAGCAGGTCGCCCGTGCCTGTCTGATGGCGGGGCGCGAGCTGCTGCTGAGCGCCATCTACGACCGTCCGTATGATGTGGCCGCTGAAGTCAAGAAGTTGCGGGCGCTGGTCGACCGCGTCTGCCTGGGACCCAGCACACTGGCGATTGTCTCGGCGGCCGAGGCCCGGGGCATCCCAGCCCGGCGGTTGAACGCCGGCAGTTTGGTGCAATTGGGGCATGGTGCCAAACAGCGGCGCATCTGGACGGCCGAGACCGACCGCACCAGCGCCATTGCCGAGTCGATTGCCCAAGACAAGGAACTGACCAAGTCGCTGTTGCGGGCGGTGGGAGTTCCGGTCCCGGAAGGTCGGGGGGTGGACACTCCTGAAGATGCCTGGGAGGCGGCCCAGGAAATTGGTTCGCCCGTGGTGGTGAAGCCGCGGGATGCCAATCATGCCCGCGGTGTTTCGACCAACCTGACCTCGCGGGAGGAGATCGAAAAGGCGTTTCAGGCCGCCTCGAAGGAGGGCTCGGGGGTCATTGTCGAGCGCTTCGCCCGGGGGGAAGAGCATCGTTTGCTGGTGGTCGGAAACCAGTTGGTCGCCGCAGTGAAGGGGGAGCCGGTGACTGTGACCGCCGATGGCAGCAGCACCCTGCGGCAGTTGATTGAAGACCAGTTGAACAGCGATCCCCGGCGGGGCGATGACGAGACCTTTCCGCTCAGCCTGATCGAATACGACGCGGTGACGCTGCTGCAGCTCGAACGGCAGGGGTTCACTCCCGAATCGGTCCCCCCCGCGGGGCACGTCGTGTTGGTCCAGCGGAACGACAACCTGTCGATCGACGTCACCGACGAGGTGCATCCCACCGTGGCCGAGCACGCGGTGTTGGCGGCCAAGACCGTGGGGCTCGACATCGCCGGGCTCGACATCGTGGCCCGAGACATCTCGCGGCCGCTGGAAGAGCAGGGGGCGGTGGTGGTGGAGGTGAATGCCGGGCCCGGCCTGGTGATGCATTTGAAGCCCTCGGTGGGACAACCGCGCCCCGTCGGCGAGGCGATTGTGGGGATGTTGTTCTCTCCGGGGCAGTCGGGCCGAATTCCGATTGTCAGCGTGACGGGAACCAACGGCAAATCGACGGTGGTCCGGTTGATCAATCATCTGCTGACCAGCCAGGGGGTGGTGGTTGGCGAGACGTCGACCGATGGAATTCGGGTTGCGGGACGGCTGATTGAAGGGGGGGACTGCAGCGGTCCCCGCAGTGCCCGCAAGGTCTTGCTCAACCCGCTGGTGGAAGCGGCGGTTTTTGAATCGGGACGGGGGGGAATTCTGCGCGAGGGCTTGGGTTTTGACCGCTGTGACGTCGCGGTGGTGACCAACCTGGGGCGGTGCGATCATCTGGGCCAGGCGTACATCGACACTCCGGAGCAGATGTGGACGGTGAAGCGCTGCGGGGTCGATGTCGTCCTGCCCACCGGCATGGCGGTGCTGAATGCCGAGGATCCGCAGGTGGC
>JBKCTR010000524.1:0-1468 GCA_046318755.1 Planctomycetaceae bacterium | reverse complement strand
GAAGGGAGAGGTGGATCGTGCGGCTCTCGCGAAGAAACACCAGGTGGATCTCGACTCGCTGAGCGCCTGGTTCGACTACCTCGGCATTGGCGGCAGCAGCGACTTGAAAATGGCCCTGCTGACCAACAGGCAGGGGACGAGTTACGAGTTTGTGAAAGGGTGGTCGACCGGCGAACTGCCGAACATCGCGGCGAAGTCCAGCGGCAATGCCGTGCGAAGTCCCGGCAACATGAAGCCGCACGGCGTGGTGGTGCATCCGACCCCCACGGTCGCCTCGTGCGTTGGTTGGCGCAGTCCCATCGAGGGGGTGGTGAATGTGGCTGGTGCGGTGACGCATGCCCATCCCGAGTGCGGCAACGGGGTGACCTGGTCGCTGGAACTGCGGCGGGGTGCGACGCGGCAGAAGCTGGCCAGCGGGATCGCCCAAGGGGGGAAGCCGGTTCCATTCGGTCCGATTGAAAAACTGGCGGTGCGGCCGGGAGACCTCATCTCGCTGCTGATTGGCCCGCGCGATGCGAATCACTCGTGCGATCTCACCGATCTCGAACTGGAGATGACCCCGGTCAGCGAGAAACACAGTGTGTGGAGCCTGACGGCGGATGTGTCGCCCGATATTCAGGCGGGGAATCCGCATGCGGACCGCCAGGGGAATGCCGAGGTGTGGCACTTCTATAGTGAGCCAGTGGCTCCCGGGGCGCAGGGCCCGGTCATTCCCGGCGGTTCTCTGTTGGCGAAGTGGCAGGGGGCGGCGGACGCTGGTGAAAGGAACCGGCTGGCAGCCGACGTGCAGAAGTTGCTGACCGGTGAGGCTCCCGCCGATCCGCAGCAGCCCGACGCAGTGCTGCGACGGCAACTGGTGTCTTTGGGGGGGCCCTGGTTGGCCGCCGCCTGGAAGTCGGCGGCGGGTGCTCAATCTGCGACGAATGGGCCGGTCGAGTCGGGCTACGGTTTGCCCGCCGCACGGTTCGGCACCGCGGCCAACGGGATTGCGGTCGGGCCGAATTCGCTGGTGACCCCGGCGAAGTCGGCCGTCACCTTCCGCCTTCCCGCCGACCTGGCGGAAGGGGCCGAGTTGGTGGCGGTGGCCAAGGTTCTGCCGGCCACCAATGCGGCGGGAGCCGCGCAGTTTGCGATGGCTGCAGGCAAGCAAGAGCCCTCGGGCCAGGTGCGGGTGGATGCCCCCATCGTGTTCGCTGGCGAGTCGACGCAGAAGCGGTTCGCCGAGGCGTTTGAGCGGTTCCGCGAGTTGTTCCCGGCAGCGCTCTGCTACACGAAAATCGTGCCGGTGGACGAGGTGGTGACGCTGCCGCTGTTCCACCGCGAAGATGAGCCGCTGCAACGGCTGATGCTCGATGAGCAGGGCAAGGCCGAGCTCGATCGGCTGTGGAACGAATTGCACTTCGTGGCCCACGACGCGCTGACGCTCGTCGACGCGTTTGCCCAGTTGATGGAGTACGCGACCCAGGAC
>JBKCTR010000523.1:0-3035 GCA_046318755.1 Planctomycetaceae bacterium | reverse complement strand
GCCAGATTGCTGTCTCCTGCCACAGACACCGGCCATCGGCCTGCCCGCCGGCAGTCGTGCAGACCCCGATCGAGCCAGACCTGGACCGAATGGCGGCGGGCCGACAGGCAGGCAACCAGTGTCAGCAGCAGAGACAGAGGCAGTCCGATGGCCAACAAGACATTGACGGCCAAGAGGCCACCTGGGGGACCGCGGAGCGGTTGGCGTGCCAGCCCGGCCATGAGAGACAACAGCAGCATCAACAACAGCAACGCTGCCAGCAAGATGCGGGCGACGGCCCGGGCAAAACTGAACCAGGCGCACGCCCTCCCTCTGCCCCGGTTGGGATCGGTCTGCCAAAGCCAAACACCCGTCAGCCCGTCATCAAGGCCAAAATGGCAACAGAGCAGGATGGCCGAGAGTGTGGGACTGGCGGTCAACTCAAACGCCAGCAGTGCCGCGAGCGAAACGGTCGGCCAATACCACCGCTGCCAGAACCCGCGCGAATGCTCCCCTTCCATGAAAGGTTCCAATTCTCGGGACTGCGGGGTCATGGCGGTACGCGAAGATCGTGGGAGAGCAGATCACGTCGACAAGCGATTGTATCCGTCGAGGTGATCGTTCTGGAAACCACTCGTTTTGGCACCGTCTCGAATCTGCCCCCCCACGACTCGGCACAAATCACGATTGATTGACTGCAGCACCACCAATCCGGAACCCAAGCCGCCGCGGTGAGCGCGGCCGCACGGGAGCCGATCAGTCGTCCCTCCCGAGCCGATCATCGGAATCGTCTGGAGCCTCCTCCCGGGCAGATTGTCTGTTCGGCCTTGTGAGCGGGGCCGTCATCGGATGGGTGTCGTGGCCTCAGCACTCGTACGGCAACCGGGCCCAGGTCTGGCTGGTCCAGCGCAACATTAGCCACAGCAGTACCAGGCTGGTGCCGAAAGTTGTTCCCATCAGAGCGATGACGAAGGAGGGGGGGTAGACCTTGCAGCGGAAAGAGGCCAACCATCGCGATGACCATCGTCGTCAGGAAGGTCGACACAAGAACGGCAATCATCAACAGATAGGACATGTCGGCCCGGTTCTGAACGCCCTGAATCGACGCCGGCCACTGGGAGGCTCGTCGTGCCGCGTGCAGGCCCGGATCGAGCCAGACCTTGACCGAGTGACGGCGGGCCGAGACGCAGGCGATCAGGCTGAGCAGCGTGGCGAGAGGCAGGCCTGGGATCATGAGCACGACGATTCCCCAAAAACCAACCGGTAGTTTGTCCGGTCCAGGGGGCCGATACTTTTCCAGGTGTGAGGTGATCGTGACGACCAGCATCAACAGCAGAAACACGGCGAACCGGGTCCGTGTGACTGCCCGGGCGAAACGAAACCAGCCACAGGCCCGTCCCCGGCCTCGATTGGGGTCGGTCCGCCAGAGCCAGAGGCCCGTCTGCCAGTCTTCGAGACCAAAGTGTCAGCAGAGCAGCACGGTCGAGAGGGCGGGGCTACCGGTCAGTTCAAACTTGAGCAGGGCCGCCAGGGAGATGGTGGGCCAGTACCAGCGCTGCCAAGAACCGGAGGACGCGGTGTTCTCGAGCGCTTCGCCTGGGCTGTCAGACGGAAATGAGATCCTGGAATGCCAAGAGTGACAGGGGATTTACGGGGATGGACCACGAGGTTACCAGAGTTGCTGCGAGCTGCATGCCGCCCACAGAGCGGGATGGTGAATGACTGCTCGGCAGGCCTGCAGGGGGGTCATCTTGAGTTTCGAGACGGGTCTTGCCGTCGGGGGGCGGCGGCGGTTTGACTGGATTCTGTGGTGCTGGTTCCACGTTCCGCCATGTCCGGCCAGCATTGCCAAGTCACTTGAGCACAGGATTGATCGGCCCAGAGGCTAAACCAGTAAACCAGCGCCGCCAAACCGATGGCGGCGATTGTGACCCATGGTTGGATGTCGGCAGGGGGGGGCGGGGCCCCGTGCGAAACCGCGACGTAGAGACCAAAAATCAGAAGCACGGCAAGGACCACCTTGGTCATCACGAGTGATGCTGCCGCGAGATTGCGTGCTCCGACAGGGGTGGGGGGCCACTGAGCGGCCTTGCGTGCATGATGCAGGCCGGGATCGAGCCACACCTTCACCGCGTGTCTGCGCGCCGAGAGAATGGCGATTAAGCCGAGCAGGGCGGACAGCGGTGCCCCGACGGCGAGCAGCAGGCCAACTCCCAGGAGCCCGGGAAAATCCTGGTTGGCTGGCCCCTCTCGGGGAAGCAGAATGGCCACCCACAGCACGACCGCCAGCAGGATCAGCGACGCGATCCAAACACAGGTCACCCCGCGGGCGAAACTGAACCAGCCACAGGCCCGTCCCCGGCCGCTGTCTGGATCGGACCGCCAGAGCCAGAGGCCCGTCCGCCAGTCGTCGAGGCCGAAGTGGCCACAGAGCAGGACTGCCGAGAGGGTGGGACTGGCGGTCAGTTCCAACGCGAGCAGGGCCAGCAGTGAGACCACTGGCCAGTACCAGCGCTGCCAAAGGGCCGGTGGGTCCACCTGATCGGGAGGCGGAGCGGAATCACCGGATGTGTGCGACATATCGAACCGCCTGTAAACCGGACCGGGACGAGAACCAATCCAAACTCGAGAGGACCACCAAGTTGGGATGGGGGGGGCACTTCTCTGGGCTGCCGCATGCCTTGGCGATCCAACGGCGGCGGAGTGAGGGCCACTGATCATACCGGCAGATGGCCGAGGAGATCCGCACAGCCATTCGAGAAGTCGGAAGGGTTTTGGGAGCCAGTCCGGCGATTGGCCAGATCTCCCCGGCACGCGCGTCGCGCCGCACAACACAGTTCGCCGTGCAACACCTCTTCAAATACAACAATTCGTCAAACAAACACGGGGTGACCTTCAGAAGAGGACACCCCGTGTTTGGGAATCGACGACAGGCCGCGCCAGGTGGACTTTGTCTGCGGCGGCGGCAGGCGGTTTACTTGGCGGCGGTCGGAACGACCCACACCTTGCACTCGGTCTCAACTTCCTCGTGCATCCGGATCTTGACGGTGTACATC
>JBKCTR010000522.1:0-6558 GCA_046318755.1 Planctomycetaceae bacterium | reverse complement strand
GGCTCGGGAGCCACCGTCACCCCGGCGGGAAGCCCCTCGATCTTGAGGGCCACCTCCCCCGCGAAGCCCCCCAGCGCTTCCACCTTGAGCTTGTACTTCGCCTCCCCTTTGCGCGCCACCGCGACCACGTCGGTCGGGAGGACCAGGCGGAAATCGGGGGTGGCCGGGGGAGTGACCCGCAGGCGATAGGCGAACGCCTCGCCGGCCCGGTCGGGATCACGCTCGGCGACGCGCACCAGAAAGGTCCCGTCCGCGGGGGCCGCGAAGCTCAGCCGCGAATCGGAAACCGCACCCCCCACATCATCGTTTTGAGCCAACTCCTTCCCGGTGTCATCGACCACGGTCAGCACGCTGTCGAGGGGCGATCCCAGCCGTCCGGCGCGCACTTCCAGATCGACCGTCTCCCCCTTCTTCAGCAGCACCGGCCAGACATCGACCTCTCCCGGACGGGCAATGCGGCCATTGGCGATGAACCCGGGCGATTGAACCGTACTGGCGGCGGCCACCTCGGCCCGAGTGGAGTCTTCCACCAGTTCGGGCCATTCGTCGACCTCCAGCGCGACGAGGTTGGCCGGGCCACCCGGCAGTGCAAACCGGGCGTCGTGGCGGCCGGTGGTGCCGGGCAGCGTCAGTGACTGCGGCCCAGCCGGAACCTGCTGCCCCGCCAGGGTGAACGCCACCTCGGTCCCCTGCCGTCCCCCCAGGGGGAAGACCCGGTCGATGTGCGGTCCGCGGGTGATGGTCAGACGATAGACGTAATGCTGCAGGCCGCCAAATTTCAGATCGTGGATCCGCACCGAGTAGGTCCCCCCCACCGCTGCGGTAAAGCGAACCGACGCATCGCTGCCGGGCAATGGGTTCGCGCTGCTCTCGGCCACCGGGTGACCGGCAGGGTCGCGCACTTCGAGCCGGGTTTCGAGGGGCGAACCGAGGCTGGCCCCCAAGGCGGTCAGCGTGAAGGTCTCGTTCTCGCGGGCGGCGAACGTCCAGATGTCGACATCCTCACGGGGGAAGATCCGGCCGTTGATGGTGATGGGGACCGCGACCGAGACCGGCTGGGCTCGCCCTTAGATTTCTTCCTCGTCCAGTTACGGCAGGTCTCCCAGCACGAACGTGCGGGCGGGCGTGACCCCCTGGCTGGACCAGAGCCGCCAGGTACGGGCCGCGCCTGTTGCCGCCGCCGGAATGCGGATGGTGACGGTGTGATCCTTGGGATAATCCTCGGCCTGCTGCGAATCGGGCAGGGGAATGACCGGCCCTTCAAACCAGGTGGTTTCGGTTTCGATCGCCCGGGGGTCGGCCGTCACTTCGGGCCCGCTGATCACAAACGGTGCCGACTCGTGCAGATACAGCCCCCCGACGCGCGCTGTCACTTCAGTTCCCCGCTGGCCCCCGGCCGGGAACATGTACATCGCCACGGGGGGGTCGGCCCGGGTGGGCAGCGGAAGACTGACCAGCACCGCGCCCAGCGCGGCCCACAGCAATGGGGAGAGGCGTTTCATGGCGGCGTTGTCTGGGGCGGAGGAGAGGGCGGAGTGGGCCGGGAGAAGCGCGGGCAGGCCAGGTTCCGCCTACAGCAGTTCGCTGATGACCCGGTTGGTCTCGGCGATTTTCACCGGGCGGCCTTCCGGGGTGTAAAACTCTTCGGCCGGATCAATTCCCAGCAGGCGGAACATGGTCGAGGAGAGTTCTTCGGGACCGTAGGGAGTTCCGTCGGGCTTCTCGGCCCGGGCGTCGGAACGGCCCACCACGCGGCCTCCCTGGATCCCCCCTCCGCCCATGGCCACGGTGAAGGCCGGGCCCCAGTGGTCGCGACCGGCATTGGCGTTGATGCGCGGGGTTCGGCCAAACTCTCCCGTCACAATCACCAGGGTCTTCCGCAGCAGGCTGCGCTCTGCGAGATCGCTGAACAGGGCCGAGATCCCCTGGTCGAGCAGGGGGAGCAGGTCGGTCTTCAGCACGCTGAAATTGTTGTCGTGGGTGTCCCAATTCGTGTGATCGATCGACACGCAGCGCACCCCCGCCTCGACCAGCCGGCGGGCCATCAGGCAGGCCTGCCCCAGGGAATTGCGGCCATAGTGGTCGCGCATTTCGGTCCGTTCCGACCCAATGTCGAACGCCGCCTTCGTGGCCGGGGAAGTCATCAGGTCGAATGCCTTCCGCTGGAACGTGCTCACCGCCGAGGCCCCGCGGTTGGCGACCGTCTCTCCCGTCTTCTGAAACCGGTCCACCACCCCCAGCAACTCGCGGCGGTTTTCGAACCGCTGCGAATCGACCACCAGTGGGGGCAACAGGTCCGGCACGGCAATCCCGGGCGAGTTGGGATCGGCCTCGACCACGAATGGCGCGACAGCCGCCCCCAGGTACGACGAACCGGCACTGGCATGCATGCGCGGCAGGCAGACGTACGGGGGAACTGAACCCCGGGGCCCCAGCTTCCGCGAGATGATCGCCCCGTGCGCGGGTCGCTGGTTGTTGGGGGAGAGATTCGGGTTGAACCCCGCAATGGGGTGATACCCGGTCAGCATGTAATGGTCGGCCGGGCCATGATCCGAATTGCGGTGGCCGAAATTCCGGACCAGCGAGATCTTGTCCATCTGCCGGGCCATCTGCGGCAGATGTTCCCCCAGTTCAATCCCGGGAATGTTCGTGGCGATGGGAGAGAACGGGCCGCGAAACTCGGTGGGGGCCTGGGGTTTGAGGTCCCAGGTGTCGATGGTCGAGAGCCCCCCCTTGAGGAACAGGAAGATCACCGAGACATCGTTCGCAGCCGGGGAATCGGCTGCCAGGATTCGGGGCAGCGAGAAGCCGGCGCCGAACAACGAGGCCCCACCCACCCGCAGGGCCGTACGGCGGTTCACCGAATCGCAAAAGCGTGAGGGGGCGGTCATGGCGCTGTTCCGTGAGGCACGGGAAGAAATCAATGGTTGAACACGAACTCAACGGTGTTCAGCAGGCTCCAGGCGAGATCCTCGGCAGCCTGCCGGCGGTTCGCCGCATGGTCGCGCAGGTAATTCGTCGCCCGAGTCCGCTCGTCGTCCGAGGGATAGCGGTTGAGGAACGTCAGAAAGAACTCGTCCACCAACAGCCCGTCGTCCGAGATCCGCCGCACCAGGCCGGCGACCCGGCCCCCCTCGTGCGACAGCTTGTCTTGAATCTCGGGCGAGTTCAGCACGTGCAGCACCTGGGCCACACTCGGCTCGACCGAACGTTCGCACTCACAGGCGGTCACCCGCGTGGGACGGCCGAAGAGTTTGAGGAAATAGTGCGGCACCTGGCTGTCCCACAGTTGGACGGCCCGATAGCCCGCGGGAGTCCCGGCGAACTTCTCTTCGACACCCGTCACCTGGCAGACGGCGTCGAACAGCACCTCGGCCGAAGGACGCTTCAGCAGGGCCCGCGAATAGTTCTGGTCGTCTCGCTGGTTGGTCTCGTTGGGGGTGGCCGACGTCTGGTAGACCCGCGAGGCGCAGATCGTACGGATCAACTGCCGCACGTCGAAGCCACTTTCGACAAAACTGCGGGTGAGGGCGTCGAGCAGTTCCGGATTGCTGGGAGGATTGGTGGTGCGGACGTCATCGACCGGTTCGACCAGCCCCCGGCCCAGGAAATGGGCCCACATGCGGTTCACCAGGTTGCGGGCGAACCAGGGATTTTCGGGAGAGGTCAGCCATTGCCCCAACAGCCGACGGCGGTCTCCCGCGGGCTCTTCCGTCGGGGCCGGCATGCCCAGGGCATGCGTCAAAACCACCTCGCCCGTACGGGGGTGCGTCACCTTTCCGGCGGGGTTGCTGACCAGAGACTCGCCCGCGGGGGTGGGCTTGAAGGCCACCTGCATGAAGTAGCCCTGCATCCCCAAATAGTCGTGCTGGCTCCACCGGTCGAAGGGATGGTGGTGGCACTGGGCACATTCAATCCGCACTCCCAGAAACACCTGCGACAGCGTGCTGGCCATCGCCCCGGGAGACGTCACCACCTTGTAGAAGGTCCCGCCGGGCTGTTCGCTGAGCGGCCCTCGGGCTGCGACAATCTCCCGGCAGAACTGGTCGTAACGGGTATTGCTGGCCAACCGGCTCTTCAGGAACTGGTAGTATTCGAACGCCCGCCGGTGCCCCAGCGCCTGGCGATCGACACGCAGCAGGTCGGCCCACTTGAGGGCCCAGAACTCGGCGTACTCGGGGCGATTCAGCAGGCTGTCGACCAGCCGGGCCCGCTTGTCGGACCGGTCATCGGCCAAAAACGCGCGGGTCTCTTCGGCGGTGGGCAACACGCCAATGATGTCGAGCGTGGTCCGCCGCAGAAAGTCGGCATCGGACGCGGGTCCCGAGGGAAGAATATTCAGTTTTTTCAACTTGCGGTCGACATGTCCATCGATGAAGTTGAATTCCGGCAAGGTCGGATAGTTGGCGATCGCCTGGGGTCGGGGGACCAGAGCGCGGAACACATCGACCTGTCCCATGAAGGCGGCCATGATGGCGACGTCCCCCGGGGTCTCGCCGGCGGTCACCAGGCCCGTCTCATCAACAGTCGCCAGCCCTTCGTTGTTCGACTGAAACTTGGCGAGACGGGTCACGTCGACCTGCCGGCCATCGCCGTACGTCGCCACCACCCGCAGGGGCTTCTGTTGGCGGGGAGTCAGCCGTTGTTCACGCGGTTCGACCGCCACCGAAACCACTTGCGGATCGGTGGGGGAACCAAAAGGCGTGCCGGCGGCAATCCAGTCGCGCAGCGTCTGGTAAAACTCGGTGTGCCGGTCGATGCGCACCCCGCCTCCATGAGGCACCCCTCCCGACGCTTTCGCCAACAGCAGGCTCTGCTCGGGGACCGGCGCCAAGACCCGCCGGCCCCGGGCCTCTTGCGTGAGGGCGAGGTAATCGGCCCCCGGGTCGAAGCCGAAGACCGAGAGCTTGAAGCCATTCTGCCCCTCAGCCTTCGCATGGCACCCCGAGGTATTGCACCCAAACCGCGAGAGAATGGGGATGATGTCGTTCTCGAAGTTGAACGACCGCGGTCCCGGCTCGGCGGCGCACGGACCCACCGTCAGGAGAGACCAGAGTCCCAACCCCAGCAGTCCGCGGAAACAGATGCGGTTCGACATCAGAAACCAACCCGTCTGCAAGCGCACAAAACCCCCGGCCGTTCCCCTCTTCGGGAAACGCATCAAAGTTCTTGAATATACTTTCGTGCCGGTTGGGGGGGCAAGACAACCGCGGGAACCGGGTTCGGCACAATCGGCCCTTGGGGGGACAACTTTCCGACGCACCTGAACGTTCCCGCGCCATGGAACGGCCCAGCCTTCGGGGGCACCAAGGACGGCACACTTCGGTCCGCAACCAACCCCAGGGGCAACAGCAGCCCCGGTCGCAGGAGAGTGTCGACCGCAATTCCCCCAGCGCAGCACGGCACCCCGCAGCGGATTTGCCAGGGCGGGCCAGTGGGTGGCGGTCCCTGCTTTCGAACTCGGGGTTGGCGTTCCCCAACTTCCAGAGTGGCTGGTGGACTGGGGGCAATTCCTACCAATCGCGGCAGTCGTCCATTAGGATATTCAGCGTCTCACAGAAAAAATGGATCACACATGTCGCACGCTCAGGCAAATCTTCTCCCCGATCTCCATCGGCTGCATCTGGCCCTTCAGGAGGTGCAAGAGGAGATCGACCGGGGCCCCCGGCAGCTCAAGGCTCGCAGCAACACCACGGCCACCCGCTTGGCCGAGCTGGAGGCGCAGCGGCAGAAGCAGAAACAGCTCAAGATGCAGGCCGACCAGAAGGCCCTGCAATTGAAGACCAATGAAGCCAAGCTGGAAGATCTGAAGGGAAAGCTGAACCAGGCCGCCTCGAACCGCGAGTTCGACATCATCAAGGGGCAGATCGAGGCCGACAAGGTGGCCAACAGTGTGCTCGAGGATGAAATTCTCGAAACGCTCGACAAGGTCGACAAGTCGCAGGCCGACGTGAAGAAACTCGAGGCCGAAGTCGCCGCCGCCCAGGCCGAAGAGAAGAAGTTCTCTGCCGCGGTCGACGAGAAACGCCCGGGGCTCGAAGCCCGGCTGGCCACCCTGCGAACCGAGCTGCAGCAGGCCGAGACGCATCTGCCCGACGAGATTCGGGCCGCTTACCAGCGGCTGGTGCAGGCTCACGGCGCATCGGCTCTCTCGCCGGTCGAGAATGCCACCTGCACGTCATGCTACGTGCGGCTCACGCCCCAGAATGCCGTCTCGATTGAGACGGGCACCATCATGTTCTGCCGCACCTGCGGCCGACTGCTGTACCCCCGCAAAGAATCGGCCTGAGCGAGTCCCCCCAGGACTCGCGGCGGGACCGCGCGGCATCGTCTGCACTCGCGAACCCCACACTGTCGGTTCGCCGTTCGACCGCTCTCATCTTCTGGATCGTAATTCAGAAAGCCGGCGCAATCGAAGCGTGCAAGACTCCGCGCTGGATGTGTGTTGACCCTGGGACTGGTCGCCCTGGCAACTGGTCCGCCTGCTGGAGACTCGGAATGCAAATTCGTGGCTGGATCGTGCCGCTGTTGGTCTGCCTGGGGCTGACGTCCCCTGCC
>JBKCTR010000521.1:0-2009 GCA_046318755.1 Planctomycetaceae bacterium | reverse complement strand
AGGGCTCTCCGTAATTGAAGAGCCGCAGTGTCTCCACCTGCCGCACATCCACGTTCCGCAGGCACCGGTCGAACCCTTCCGGCGTGATGTGGTCGATCTTGGGAAGCAGGGTCGAATTGGGGCAGCCAATGCAGCGCAACTGGCACCCCTGCACGACATCGAAGTGAAACACCCGAATCCGGTGTTTCCAGACTTCGTTCAGTCGATTGTCAACCCGCTCCAGCACCTGGCCAAGCTGGTGCAGGACAGGGAGTTGCCAGAGAGCGTTTGGACTGTAAGACAAGGATTGGGGACCTGTGAATGGCAGACCTGGGGAGGAGTCTTGAGACCCAGTCCGATGACAATTAGGAACACTGGCCTCACTGGAGGCTGTGTTCCCAACACGACTCGATTTCTATGCTAGGTCACCAACGGTGGGGTGCAACTCCGGAGGACTCCCACAAAGTGCGGCGGGGCAAGTTGAGTGGCAGCAATCGTTACAGTCCGAACCTCAAAGCCACATCTCGGGCGCACCGAGTTTCGGCGCCGCAGAGCCCCGTCGGGGAATGCTGTCTGCCCGCGGCGTGCCGAACGATTCCCCATGGCGGTCCGGTCGGTTGAAATTTCTGGTCGCCGTGCATTAGCATTTGCGGCGGAGAGCGAGCCGGTTCGAAGTGGTGTCCTACATGCCTTCTGCTTCCCGGCACAGACAATTGGTGGAACGCGGAAACAGCCGTCGACTGATGCAGCGACCATGGCGTCGTTTGATCAGTCTACTGGTGCTGCTGGGGATACTCTGTAGTTTCTTCCCCCTTCCGGCTCCCCCTCAGGTGGTGAGTGATACTGCGTGGGGTCTCTCCACCTCCGCTCGTTCTGCGGCCAGTCCGATCGAGAAAGACCGCTCCCGGCCGTTCCCGTGTGCCCAGCGGGTGTGCGGCTGCCGGTCGGCCGAGCAGTGCTGGAAGAAATGCTGCTGCTTCACCGATGCCCAAAAGGTGGCTTGGGCCGACGCCCGGGGAGTCGAGCTGCCGGCCTATGTGCGCGAATCGGCCGCCCGGTCCCAACCGAGCGATCGCCGAACGGCCGCGGCGGGGAACCACCGGGGGACCCGCGCCTGTGCCCGGTGTCAGCGGGAGACGCCGGCGGTTTCCGCGACTCGCACAACAGCGGGGGGCGTGGCCCGGGGCACCGCGAGGTGCGATGCATTGGGGGTTGCCGGTGCTTCTTCGCAGCGAACGGGCCAGGCCGATGCCGCGGCCTTGGCCAGGGGGGTGGTGATTGTGCAGGACGCCTTGGCCTGCCAGGGAATCGATTGGCAGTGGCAGTTTGATCCGGGCACGTCTCCCCGTTCGCCGATGGTGAGCCCGGGAGTCGAGCCGCCCTCCGTCCAACTGCCGGTCCCCCCCCGCCAGGTGTGGCGTAATCCCTGCCTCCAGGTCCCCGTTCCTCCACCGCGGGTGAGCGACACTTCGGGCAGTTCGGCCTGACTTTTCCCACGGCTTCCCCGTGTTTCGTGCCGTTTGGCGCGAGCATATGGGGGGGCGGAGAGAAGTTCGCAGGCCCCAGGACTGTTCCTGCGCGGCTCGTGATCACACGCTGACACGGGTTGCTGGCTCGCTCTCCACAACGCTGGTCATGGGATCCGTTGTCAGCGTGTCATCCCGCGCCGTCCCCAGGCCATTTCCAGTCCTGTGTGCCGTGGCTGCCCAAACGCCATTGTCAGTTTTTCTGGGCCAATCTCTCCTGGCCAGTCTTTCTCGGCCAGTTGGTCTCGCCGTGACATCTACCGGGGCCCGCGAATCCGAAGGATTTCCCCCATTCTTCGTGTGTTCGCGGGCCCCTTGTGCGTTACTTTCCCGCGTGCGTTACTTTGCCGCGGTCGAGGCGGGTGGCCCCCCACTTACTCAGAATGCGGGGGGAGGTGGCGCGGCGGGGACGAGAATCAATTCTGGGAAATCAGCCCCGGGCAGGGGACCTCTTGGAACATCTCGGCCGATTTTCCCTGGCCGACGTGGGTGTTGGTGCTGTTT
>JBKCTR010000520.1:0-38464 GCA_046318755.1 Planctomycetaceae bacterium | reverse complement strand
CTGGCTGCTGATCACATCTCCACCAGTCGCCCGCTCGACGCGTTCTGGGCGAACCGCCCGGCAAGACAGACCGGTTGTCGATCCTATTCACGGACCCAACTCTGAGTTGTCGCAAAAATCACAAAGGGTGTCGTGCACTCTTCGCAAGGTTCGACCCGCGTTGGTTGTCAAGGCAATTCACAGGCTGGCGGAGAATTCGAAACCGAGGACTCCTCCGCCTCGCCAGCCAGTAGGCTCTCGCGAGCATACCGTACGGGAATTCCCCCAAGATTTCGGTGGGCGATGAGCTCGGCCACCATACTGACGGCGATCTCGGGTACGGTCTGCGAACCGATGTCGAATCCCAGCGGGGCGTGCACCCTCCGCAGGGCACCGGCGGGGATCCCCTCGTTGAGCAGGTCGTCGAAAATCAGTTTGATTTTCCGCTTGCTGCCGATCATGCCGACGTAGCGGGCCGGGGTCTCAGCGAGGTGATACAGTGCCTCTTCGTCATGGTTATGCCCGCGGGTCACGATCAAACAGTAGGTGTTGGAATCGACCTCCAGCCCCGACAGCGCCTGGTCGACCGGCCCGACAATCAGCCGTTTTGCCTGTGGAAAACGGCTGCTGTTGCAGAATTCTTCTCGATCGTCGACCACCCAGACGTCGAAATCCACTTCGGTCGCCAATTGGGCCACTTTCTGACCAACATGCCCCGCGCCGATGATGATCAACCGGCAGCGGCGCAGAAAGGGCAGATACGACACCCCGGCATCCACATAGGGTCGGGGGCGCGACGCGACAGGTCGCAGTGCCTCTCGAACCCCCGTGGGAAGTGGCGAGAACGCCCGGCTGGCGATGACTTCCCCCGTGTCATCCAGCAGGTGGCGATCACCGGCAATTCCTCCCCCGGCGCTTTCGGGTTCGAGGATGACGGCTTCGGTCACCGGAGCGCCTGCCGACAACAATCTGTGAAGTGTCTGGTAGTAGGAATCGTCGGTCCCGGGACGCAGCGGGTCGACCAGCATCTTCATTCGTCCACCACATATCAGCCCATCATCCCAGCCATAATTGTCGTCGAGTTGGAATGTCAGTAACTCGGTCTGGCCCTCTTCGAGGAGTCGCAAGGCCCGACGTTTGACCTCGGCCTCAACACAGCCTCCTCCTAAGGTCCCGGTTTGCGAGCCGTCGGGAAAGACCAACATCGTGGCTCCCGCCTTTTGGGGTGTGGACCCACGGGTCTCGACGAGGGCTGTATAGGCCACACGTTGACCAGCGATTAGGGCTTGTGACAGGGATTCAAGAATGTTCCGCATGGTTGCCTCGCAGCAGCCTCGAATTCCCACCGGGGAATCCGTTTCGGCCACTCTTCGATGCTAATCTTCCGTCATCGGAACCGCCAATGAGGTTGGACGGGGCCCCCCTACGCCGCCAGAATCTCCATTAAGCCCCCAGCATCGACTCGCGAATGACTACTGAATGCAGGACAATTCGCCAAAAGTCGTTGGGCAGGAAAGGCGATTCCCGTTGGGTAGGGGTGGAACAACATGGTGCGCGTGAAAATCTGTGGAATTCGGTCGCGGGACGAGGCGGAAATCGCCGTGGCGGCGGGAGCCGACGCCATCGGACTGCTCGTCGGGCAGGTGTATGAATCGCCCGATTTCATCAGCCCCGATACGGCCCGGGAAATTTATGAGGCCACGGGGCCGTTTGTTGTTCCAGTTCTGGTTACCCATCTCACTGATCCCGACGCGATCGTGGAACTGGCCGAGCAGGTGCCTATCTGGGTCCTGCAGTTGCACAGCGACCTCTCGGGCGAAGCCCTGCGTCAACTTCGCAGCAGGCTGGCTCCTCGCAAGCTACTGGGAAAAGTCAGTGTGGAAGGCCCCCATTCGGTGGTGCGGGCCAGGGAAATTGCCCGATACGTCGACGCCCTGTTGCTGGACAGCTGTGACCGTGCCACTAACCGCGTGGGAGGGACCGGGCTGGTGCACGACTGGAATCTTTCGGCCCAAATTGCCAGTCAGTCCAAGGTGCCGGTGATCCTCGCGGGAGGCTTGAATTCCACCAACGTGGGCGAGGCCATTGAGTTGGTCCGACCTTGGGGAGTCGACGTGAACACGGGTGTCAAAGGAGAGGCGGGCGGGAAGTCCTTAACGCTGTGTCAGCAGTTCGTGTCCGCTGTGCGAGGGGCTCGCAGCGGAAGATAACCGTTGGCGGAAACCACAAGACATGCTGGGCCCAATGCCCACAACTCGTGGGAAAGGTGGCTTTCTAGGGGCCTTTTTCGGCCAGCAAATCCACGTTTGCATCCATCCAGACGAATCGCTGATGGAACCAGGTCTTCAGGTTCTGGATCAGATCCGGATAGGTGCGGGCATAGGGTCGGGGGTTGGGCCAAACATACTTGCCGAGGGTGGGCCAACGCTGAAAATTCCGCTTTTGAGGAGCATCCAGGGTCTGGGCGGTCTCGTCGATCAGGCGAAATAATGCCGGCTCGCTCAAGACATCTTTCCGCAGCGTGTAATATCGCTCCCGCAGACGAGCTCGAAATGCCGGGTCTTCGAACAGGCGATCCCACCAAAACGGCACAGCGGAGCCGCGCCGTGGATCATCGGGAAACAGCATCCACCCCTCGGCTTTCCAAACGCCCCCATAGGAAGCGTTCCCTGAGCTGAGATCGAGATCCCAGACCGGTCCCAGTTTCAGCCGACCCTCGCTCGTGCGATGCAGAAAGGTACTGAGAAAGTAGGCGTCGACGTTTTTGAACAGTTCGTTGAGCAGGAAGTAGTCGATGAAGGAGTCGCTGTCGATAAACCGGGCGTAGCCTTGCTGCGGATCCCGGAAATCGCGACGTGACAGCCGTTCTTCCAACTGGCTGAAGTCGTGTTGAATCCAGGCCCGATGGGCGTCATCAAGCCGGCTTCCGCGAGGTGAGACAAATCCCAGGATGCTGCCAAAATCACTTGTGAAATAGGTCTCGGGGCCACCAACGCGGTCGACTTTCAACACGTAGCCGCCACCGACTTCGCCCGAATCGGACGTGCGGAGTCGGGGCACATCGACCCGATCTTTTCCTCGCTTGATGCTTTCCACCAGGAGGTAAACCCCCATGTACTGTCCGGCGAGATCTCCGTCACGTTCGCGCACAAAGGCCTCGGCGAACCGTGTGCGGGGTGCGTATTGCCCCATCCGCCGACTCAACTCGTAGGCGATGTGGTTCCGCATCAGGGTTTTGTCCGAGTAGGGGCCGTGGAGAATCCAGTCGGTTTCTTTCGGCAATCCCAAGAGTCGGACCGGGTGATCCTGCCCACTCTCGTTGACGGTCTCGAATGCGTAGGACTTCTTGTCAAACATCTGGGACGAAGACCCGCGGACCTCGATCATGATTGAGGTCCGCTGGGTGGGAGCGTCTGTCAGTGCGTTGAACTTGCCCGGACCGCGGTCGATTACCAACAGATTCGCGAGAATCTTGGGCTCATTGAGGATGGGTTGAGCACCGGGGTCAATGATCACCAGGGGCAGTGCGGAGGAACCCTCGAACCGAAATGGTTCGGCGGCGATGAGCGCGGTGGGTATCAACCACACGACCGACAGCAGCAGACCAGGAGTGCGCATGGGAATGGATGGGAATCAGCGGTGATCTGCGGACTTGGTCAGGGCTTCTCTGGCTTCGGGCGTATTGAGGGCCTTGAGCGCATAACGGGCGGCGCGACGTACCGGATAGGCAGTATCAGAGAGTGCCTCGATCAGCAATTCTTGGTTCGCGGGCCCCATCATCGCCAACGCATTCACTGCGTACAGCCGCTTGCGGGGAAGTTCGCTTTGCAAGGCCTTTGACAGTGGTGCGACGGCTGGTTTTCCGATGGCTGCCAGTACCTGCGTTACCTTCATCGCTGCCTGGCCATCGCCAGTCTCGAGCACCTTCATCAGGGGCTCGACTGCCTCGGCCCCCAGCCGTGACAGTTGGCCCACCGCGGGAGAAGGGGGCCCAAATCCAGTGCTCTGCAACAATTCCTCGATGAGGGTGTCGATGTTTTGGTTGGCTGATTGGGCGGCTGGGACGGCGTTCATTTCAGCCACCCACCGGAGTGCTTGATTTGTTTCTTGCCGGGCTTGTTGAAACACGGGAGCGACCCTGGGACCGGCGTTTGGATCGATGCGGACGAGCGCGAGTCCGGCCATCAGTCGAGTCCGCGGGTCTTCACTGTCGAGTGCTTCGGACAGGGCTTCCTTCACGTCCGGCCCCATGGCGACCAGGGCGAGGGACGGGTCGAAGGAGAGACGCCCCAGTCGGCCTCCTCCGAAGAAGTATTCTCTGGGATCGGGATTGAGTGTCGAAAGGACGTGAACCAGATCGCGGGCCAGAGGTTGACTCGTGGGACCCAGTTGGCCGATGGCCCAGACCGTCTGCTGCCGGACTTCGGGGCTGGGATCACGGAGTCCTTCGGCAAGCAGCTTCTCCACCTGCGGAAACGATTCCGGGGTCTGCTTCGCAATCGCGAAGGCAATTCCCACTTTTTGCAGCGGCGTGGCATTTTTGATCGCGTTTTGCAAATGTGTGGTGGTGGCATCCCCCTTCAAGGCCGCCAGGGCATGGCCGATCTGGCAGCGCACGGCCGGATCGTCGTGTCCGAGTTGCCGAATCAATTCAGGGAGAGCGGGGGCGGCGTCGGCACCGACCGATTCCAGGGCCTGGGCGGCATCGGACGCCGTTTCGTCATCCGCTTTCAGTGCAGCAATGAGAATGCGCAAGGCTTGGTCGCGATGCCGGCTCGGATCGATGCGGTACAACGCGGTCGCCGCTCCCACTCGAACCAGCCCATTCTCGCTTTGAAGGCACGTCTGTAGCTCGGGAACGATCGAAGGACCGAGTTTTCCGAGAACGGCGGCAATCGTTTGTCGAATCCCGGTCACCTGGGGGGTTTCAAACAACACATCCATCCGCTCACAGCGGAGGGCGTCGAGCAGTGCTGGTGCCGTCGGGGCGGCCTGGTGACCTAACTCCGCAACCTTACCAATCGCCGCAACGCGGGCGAATGGATTGGCAGCCGTAATTTGGGGAATGAGGGAAGTCACGTCAGACGAGTCCTGGCCGATTGCCCGGCCAGACATTCCGCCCGCCAAAAGTCCGAGTGTTAGAACTCCACGCCGCAGCGCGCGAGTGATGGCCTGCATCGAAATCCTCACACAAACAAGAAGTGTGAAGAAATCTTAACAATCGGGCTCGCGCAACACAATCGGAGTTTGCGTGGTCGAATGTCTTTCGTTTGAGTTGTTACGGCTGCGGAATCTGTTCAGCCAAATGCTTGAGAAACTCACGAGGATCGGGGGGAGGGGCGATGGCGGGACCATCCGCCGACAGTTCGGGAGGAAGGGGAGGAGTCGGGGGCCGACGCGAAGGACGCGACAGGCGATACCGGGCAAATTGCAATCCAATCCAACCAGCGGAAATCAAGGCGAGTGCCCATGGCCACCAGCTCGGCGAAGCGGGACCCGACGTCGTGTGGCCCCGTCCAACAACACGGGTCCAACGAGATCCAATCAGCATGGGGGCCGCGTGTTGTCCGTGCGCGGTCGCGTATATGTAGCGTTTGAAGAAATACGCTGGCAAACGCACTCTTTCACGAACCTCGGTCCCCTGCGGAAACCCCTCGGGGAGTTCACTCACCACAATGCGGTAGGGGTTGGTCCGCCCCGCTTCGTCGGTGAACAGCCAGCCTTCATAGAGTTGCCCGAATCCATCTTCGTTGGGGCCAGCCTCCAGGGGCTCCACTCGGCGTAGTTCCCCCTCGATCCAGATCACCTCACCCCGATGCTCGGCTGAGTCATTCATGAGGCTGAGAAAGGGGAGATCCCGGCGCGCCGCCGCCGCCAGATCGCGGGGTCTGGCGGCCCGGGCCGTCGAGAGCATCGCGAAGTAGGCGGGACGTTCCGTCGCCCGCACCCCCACCCGAGTTTCCTCGACCGCATCGAGATATTCGGCCGGGATCCGCAGGGAGGCCTGCGCGGGTTGGTGCCGTTCCCGCAACGCCGCCCGCGACTCGCGATCGTCGGGACTGGAAACAATCCTTACCTCATCCGGAGCCAGGACGTCTGGAGCTGTCCCAGAGGCCGGGGATGGATTGTGTTTGGCTTCAGTCGGGCCTGGGGCAAGCCACCGCCAGTTCTCCGGCTTACGGGCTTCACTGATGGCGATCAACACCACCGCCAGCGACAGGATCGCCGCCGTGATTCGTCGACGATCGCGGACGGGGTTGTACGGCGGACGGCGGGAACGGGAATCGCTAGACATGGAACCGGCTTCCGCAGCAGTGTAGGGCGAATGGCTCAGTTCGCGGGGGCAATCTCGCGCAGCCGCTGACGTACAATTTCCACCATTAGCGGGTGCAATCCCAAGTGAGGGCAGAGTTCGAATCGCACCTGTGGGAACTCGGCGGAGAGTTCCGTCCGGTGGGCCTCAAGATCCTCGACCACATGGGCACCCGCCGACAGGAAGTAGGGCAACATGCGGACGGTCGTGGCTCCCCGGGCGACACAGCGCCTTCCGCCGGTAGGAATGTCGGGAGTCGCCAATTCGAGATAACTAGTCTCGATGATATCGAACTCGGGATCGTTCGCCAGCAGTCCGGCCAGTCGAACGAGGTCGGCGTTCGCCTCGGGACGCCGGCTGCCATGGGCGATCAACAGAACTGCCCCTCGTTCCCCGGGACCACTCGATTGTGCGCACGCGGACAGGTCGGTCATGGCAGCGGATTCGTAAAACGAAAGTCGGGAGATACATCCGGGGCAGCTGGAATACCGCCAAGGTGTCAACCGGCGATCACCGGGAGTGCCAGCAGATTGTTCTGGGCGATGGCCGGTTCCTGGGTCCCGGGAGCCAGCACCATGTCGACCAGGAAATACAAGAACTGCCTCAACGCCAGCGGCTCGACTGCGTCGGCCAAAGCCTCCGCGCGTGCCCGTGATTTTTCAACGATCGCCTCGGCCTTCGAGAAGACATCACAGTCGTCAAAAACTCGACGCAGTCGCCCCAGTCGCAGCGCGGCGGGGCCCGTACCGCGAATGATCGACAGCAGCTCCTCGCGCTGACTGGCAGTGGCGGCCTCGAAGGCGAGAGCCAGCAACACCGTTGGCCGAACCGCCGCGGCGTCCTGCCCCGCAACCAGTTTGTTGTGGTGATCCCCCTCCCAATCGTGGAGATCGTTGAGAATCTGGAAGCCGACTCCCAAATGTCGGCAAAACGTCGGGATCATTTCTTCCCAGGCGTCGACAGGACCAGCCAACCGCAGACCGGCGAACAGCGCCGCTTCAAACGCCGGCGAGGTCTTCAGTGCGTAGATCTGCAGCGCATCGATCGGCTTGAGTGCCCGGTCGGGGGCGCTGTTCCACGCCATTTCGGCCCCTTGGCCATCGCACAGCCGCAGGTGGGCCGACGCCATGCGATCACTGATATCAGCCGCTGCCTCGGCCCCGATCTCGGCGCGGACGCTTGAGACCAGACGGTAACCGAGTCCGATCAGGTGGTCTCCCATGTTGATCGCTGGGCCGATGCCGTGCCGGCGATGCAGGGTGGCCGAACCATACCGGAACTTGTCGTCGTCCTGAATATCGTCGTGCACCAGCGAGGCTTTGTGGAACGCCTCAATCGCCATCGCGACCCGCAGGACACTGTCGGTAAACCGGGGGGCTTGGTCCCCGGCCCCGGCGGCAGCGGCCATCCCACCCAAGGCCGCGTCGTAGGCCGCGAGGGTGATGAAGGGGCGGAAACGCTTGCCCCCGTGGGCCAGCCAGTCGTACGAAACCGACTCAGTCAGGGCCAGTGGGGATTCGAGATCGGACGGAATACCACGGCTGCGGATTCGGGGAAGCAGGCGGTCGAAATCTCGGTCGAACAGCTCATTCGCCGCCCGCATCAGGGGCACGAAGCTGACAGTCGGGCCGGATGGCAACTCTTCATACTTCTCGAGGACGTCCCAAACCCACGCCTCGTCCAGCGACGTGTTCTTGCAATCTCCCGAATGCAGCGGCACGGCATAGGACGGAACCCCCGCGATCAATACTTTGTCAATCGCCTTTTCCAGCACATTCAGACACGACACACCCAGGATCGCATCGATGTGTCCCGACACGATGATCTTCAGGACGATTGGCGACCCTTCCGCCACCAGGACCTTGTAGCCCAACTGCTCCGCCCGGACCTTGTAGTCGGCGATCGAACAAGCTCCGCACTTCTCGCAGTCCAGTCCAAATTCGTCGTAGTCGGCGGGGCACCCTTCGGCGTGCTTGAGGCAGTGCGGCAACAACAGCATCCGACGATGAAATGGAATGGCCAGGAACTGCTGCTTCCAGAAGAAATTCCCAATCAACACCATGGCGAAGCCGAGGAACTTTTCCGGCAACTGCAGGCGATTGAGCAGGTCGCGGCCAAAGATTTCCAACTGGTTCTTGGTGAACGGTTTCGACCGGTCCAGTCCACGGGCGTAATCTTCCGCCGCCCGCTTGATGGCCTCGCGCTGCTCGAGGGTGTCCGGGACGGCCTTGAGATGGCTGGTGCTGCGGCGGCCCACTGCGGAACGCGTGGCGGAGGCCGCCACTGTCTCATGCGAAGATGTCGCTGGAGCAGCGTTGGAGGCGCCGGGCAAATCCAGAACGTCTGCAGCGGCATCATGATGGTCGCTTGAAGACATCGACAGGCTCACTCCATGTTGACTGGGAACGCGGTGCATCGGGATTCCACGGGGTGCATCCCGAGGGACACCGCGCCGTCGGTTTTTCGAAACATCGACTCTCTCCCGGGGGAGCTCCCACGTGCTGACAGCATCCCGGTTGGGTAGGTCACACCCGGAAACCCACCCCTGACTTCGGTCAGGCAGGACCCTGTTGGTTGGCCAGCCAGTCGCACCCTCGCCGCAGGGCAGCAACCCCGAACACCAAAGGGTACAGCTTCTCGAAGTACCAAAGTTTAGCGAAGTACAGACCGATTGGCGACGGAGTCCGCCATTCCTGCCGATCCACGGCCGCCACGAGCCAGGCGAGGGCCCGGTTCACAGGCTCGGCAGCGATTTCCGCATCCGGCGGGTACGAACACAGCGATTCCACCGCCCATGAGGTTTCTTCCAGGGAGGAGGGAGTTCCTGCGCCGCCGCCGAAGCCTCCATCGGAATTCTGGTTGCTCAGCAGCCAGGCGAGCCCTCGCCGGGCCATGTCGGATTTCCAGACCTTGAGGTCCTGCAACGCCAGAAGCACACGCGCTGTCCCGTAGGTGGGATTTTCATCCCCCGGCGAGTGCTGATTCCCGAACCATAACGGAAGCCATGCCCCATCGGATCTTTGCCCGCGGGCCAGGTAGGCCAGTCCCCGTTCCCGGGCGGTGGTCAGCCGAGGCAGTACCGTGCTCCAGTCGTCCGTTCCCTTGGTGCACTGCAGTCGGCGCTGGACCCTCTGGAGGGCCCGCAATGCGTGTGCCGTGAGGTCGGCCGCACTCCGGTCGAACGGCAGCAATCCCCAACCCCGACAGAAAGTCGGCCAGCCGCCGTCACGGTTTTGCAGATCGAGCAGCCAACGGCAGCCGCGTACCAAGGCAGCGTCGAGATCGGGGTCAGGCCGATCGCCGGCCAACTGGCTGAGAGCGAGCAGCGCCCCAGGGGTGTCGTCAGCGTCTGGTACTCCGCCGGTCAGATTCGTCCAGGCCCAGCCTCCGGGGGCGGCGTTGGTGTAGGGATGAACTTCGTTCCATTGTTGTCCCAGCAACCAGTTCTTGAGTTCCGGTATGAGCCGGGAGGGAAGATCGGGACCCATTGCGTGGATTGAAAGTGTGGTCCCCCAGGTTGCGAGGTTCGTGTCGATCGGCCAACTGCCATCGTCCCGCACGGAATCTTCCAGGAAGCGGATTCCCTGACGCACCACGGGATGCTCCACCAAATCCATCGCGGCCAGACTCATCGCCACGAAACTGGTCAGGGGGGTCGCTTCGAGATAGCCCCCGGATTCGGGTTGGATCCTCTGCAGCACACTCAGGCTGGGGGCTCGGGCCAGGTTCCGCAACCATCGCAGAGGGGGCAACCAGGGGGGCCTTTGGTGATGACGAACCTGGCCAATCGCGATCAACGCCGGCAGTGCATAGCTCACGACCGGCAAACGCAGGAAGCGATACAAGCGGGCGGGCAGGCACGCCAGTTCAAAGGGGAGCGCTGGAATCTCATGCCAGGGGACCAGACCCGCCAAAGCGCAATGGGTGAGAATCGGGATCGAGAATGTCCGATCCTTTCCGTACCGCGCCAGCAAAGCCGGTCGTCCCCCAGCGCCGGCCACATAGACCTCGGCTCGGCGACGTGCGGCGTTGTTTGCTTCCTCCTGCGATTCCGCACATGTTGCGAGTGTGGCCTGAACCAGCATTGTGGTCGAGATATTGCTCACACTGCGAACGGTGTCCCCCCATCCGCCATCGGGGTTCTGGTACTTCAGAAGCCACCGTATCCCGTCGGGAATGAGCTTCGGGAACCGGAATGAAGAGTGACGTTCCACCTGCCGCAGGGCCATCACAGCGGTCGCCGTCGCCAGGGCCGAACTCGACAGTTCGCCCACCCAGAATCCGTCATCCGACAGTTCGCCCAAAAGGACGTCGCGGAGTTGCAGGTAGGCACGGTGGCAGTCTGTCATGGTTGACCTGGTGGTGACTGCGTCTGGGAATCGATTCGCGGACTGTTCATCAGCGGCAGGGGGCGGCGCAACCCGGTCGCACGACCTGATTCTCCGTCAGATGGCTCAAGAGAGCCATTCCCGCAGCAACCGGTCGATTGGGCACTGTGGTGGCAGCGGACAACGAGATGATAAAAGACAAAGCGAAGAGCCCGGCCGCAGCCAGACTCTTCGCTCAAAACTTTCCGGTCAAACCACTTCCCGCCTCATCCCCCCCGGCACATCCCTCTCAGGAACCCAACTCTGTCCCGACGGAAGCCGCGGTAGGCCAGATCCGTCTGCGGGATTCACTGTGGGAAATCAAGTACCAGATTGGGGCACCGCGTTTCAGCCAGGCACGCCGCGGCGGGAGGGGGAACCGTCAGACTACTTCGCCATATCCTTCAGGGCCTTGAGGGGAACCACACGGACCTTCTTGCTGGCGGGCTTCGCGGGACGATCAACCAGCTTCTTCGTGAAGGGATCGAGAACACCCTTCTTGGCGGGCTGGGCGGGGCGAACCCGGATGCTGATCTTCACCAGGCCCGGAATCTGGATGACCCCAGGACCCTTTTTCCCGATGTTCTTCGCCACGAGTTCGGCGACAGCGTCCAGAACCTTGACCACATCCTTCTTCGCCACCTCGGTCGACTCCGAGATGCTCTTCAGAAATTCGGACTTGCTGATTGACTTGGGCTTGGCGGCGGCCATCTTTCACCTCCTGAATGTGAGCCTGTGTGCCTGTTTTCTAGCCCTTTGCGGGGCGTCTGGGGGAGAGTAAATCCTTTGCACGAGTGATTGTCAATGATTTCAAACCCATTTCTTGCCCGAATTTCTGCGAATTTTTCCGGTTTTTGACCCGGTGGATCTCTTGTGTCACAATGTTGTTTCTGCTTTCCACCGCTTCCCGGAAAGGTTGGAACCCTCCATGTCCGCCGCAAATCCACTCTCGTCGAGTTCCCCAGGGACGTCGCCACCTTGCCTGCCCCCGTTCCATCGTTGCGGATGGAATGGGTGGGGGCGACTGATTGTCGTGTTGGTGATTGTGCTCCAGGAGTCCCGTGTGCGGGCCGATTGGCTTGACGCCTGGCTCGCCAGTGGGAGGGTGGCGCCCGCCATCGAGCAGGCCCGACGCCTCGCCGATCCGATCGACGCGACTGGGGCGCGTCGCCGCTTTGCCGCCCACCAGAGGGCCCGCGGTCAACTGGATGCGGCTGATCGCACGCTGCGCTTCATTCCAGACCCTCTCGCGCGGAATCGGGAGCGTGCGCGGGGTGTACTTCCCCGGCCGGAAAAACCTTCGTCCGAACAGCCGTCCGGTGCGTCGGGTGGGGCCAGCGTCGCCGACTTCACGGAACTGATCGACCTCATCACCAGCACGGTGTCTCCCTCTTCCTGGGAGGCCCTGGGGGGAGTCGGCAACGTTCGGCCGTTTGTCTCGGGGGTGTATGTCGATCCTCAAGGGGTTTTGCGGAACAACACGGAGCAAATCACGGAGTTTCCACTGGCTGATCTTTTGGCGCCGACAGGGCTCCGTCCCCCGGAAGAGGTTGCCCAAGCCTCCCGTGTGCGGGTGGTCTCCCTCCGGCGTCTCGAGCGAGAGTTGGCCAGCCGCCTCGCGAGTGGTCTGCTGCCGACCGCGGTGATGCACAACCTCGCGGGACTGTACCGTCTTGAGGCGGTGGCACTCCGGACCGTCGATCACGACATCCTGCTGGTGGGACCCGCCGCCGGTTGGCACCACGACGCTGATGGCCGCGCGGTCTCCAACATCAACCACGCCCCCCTCCTGAATCTCGACGATTTGGTGGTTCTTCTGCAGTCGGCCAGCCGCGATGAACACCCCGGAGTCTTTGGCTGCTCCATCAACACTCGAAATGCCAATCTCGCCCGACTGAGGGATTTTGTCGAGCAATCGAACCGGGCCGGTCCGCTGGCCCCGGGTCGGCTGCGAGGATGGTTGAACGAACTGCAGCAGTGTCTGGGCAGGCAAGATGTGGTGATCGAGGGCGTCCCGGCTGACAGCCGGGTGGCTTTGGTGCTGGTGGCTGCGGACTATCGGATGAAGCGCATCGGTGTGGGACAGGTGGATGCCGGTGCCGACATTCCAGATTACTTCACATTGCTGCGGCGGGCCCGCCTTCCCGAGGGCCCACCGCTGGAAGCCCTGCGCTGGTGGCTCACCATGGGAGACCGTCAGATCGTCCGCAATTCCGAACGCACGATTTTCCAGTGGCGGGGTGACGCAGTGTGGGCGCAATCCGAGAATCAGTTCATCTCGGCTCAGGGGCAGAGAGTCCCTACAGGTGTGGCCGAGCCGGTCAATCGGGAGTTCGCCAAAAATCTGACTCTTCACTTCGACGAATTGGCCAATCGTGATGCGGTTTTCGGAGACCTTCGGAATGTCTTCGATCTGGCTTTAGCCGCGACCGTGATGCAGACGGAAGACTGGTGGGGGCGCTGCGAATGGCCGGGCGGAGTGCTGCGGCAACCAGGCGGATATCCCCTGGCGAACCTGCCGGTACCTCGGGAGGTCGAATCGGTGGTAGCGCACCGGGTTTACAACAAACGGCAGATCGTGGTGCAGGTGGCGGGAGGAGTTCAGGTCGACGTGCCTGCACTGCTGCGAGCGACCCGCGAGCAGTCGCCCTCCACACAGATCACCCGGATGGTTGAAGAACGCGGAAACCACGACGACTGGTGGTGGGATGCCGCCGCCCCGTGAGGAGGTGGGGCCCTCCTTGATTACGCTCCCGCCTTCGAGTGGGAGCAGATTGCGAGGTATTCCCGGACCACGCGGTCCAAACCCACAAACAGCGCGCGGCTGATCAGAGCATGTCCAATGGAGACCTCAGTCAGATGTGGCAGAGTGGAGAACAACGGCAGATTGTTCAGGTCCAGGTCATGACCGGCATTCACTCCCAGGCCGCGTTGATTCGCTCGGAGCGCTGCGAGGGCGTAGCGGTCAAAGCAGCTTTGGGCAACCTGCGGTCCTTGTTCGTACGCCCTCGCAAAGGGTTCGGTGTAGAGCTCAACCCGATCGGCTCCCAAATCAGCCGCCCAGTCAACCGCCGCAGGCTCGGGATCAATGAACAGGCTGACGCGCACCCCGAGGTCCCTCAACCGGGTGACGATCCTGTCGAAGTGCGGCGGAGTTCCAGCTCGGGTCCAGCCCGCCTGACGTGGGAGTTCCCCGGGGAGGACGGGCACGAGGGTGCACTGGGTGGGGCGAACCTCTCCGACAAGTTCGAGCAGGTCGGGACGCGGATCACCCTCGATGTTGAATTCAACCGCTGGAGCGGTCGAACTGAGCTGCCGGGCGATTTCGCGAACGTCCCGGCGGGTGATGTGCCGTTCATCACCTCGCGGGTGCACCGTAATGCCCGGAGCGCCCGCCTCAACACAGACACGTACGGCCTCGCACACGTTGGGCAGATCGCCGCCGCGGGAGTTCCGCAGGGTCGCCACCTTGTTGACGTTGACACTCAGTTGAACCATGACAGGAAAACTCCGCAGAACGGACGCCGTGCCGGGTCAGGAGAGCAATAGTTCCAGATCGTCCGCCGTCAGGTCGGAGAGCAGGTTATTGTCGGCCTGAAGAATCGCGTCGGCGAGTTCCTTCTTGCGAGTTTGCAGTTCTGCGATCTTCTCCTCCACCGTGTCCTTGCAGATCAGTCGATAGGCAAAGACGGTGCGTGTCTGGCCGATGCGGTGGGCGCGGTCGATGGCCTGCATTTCGACGGCGGGATTCCACCACGGATCGAGCAGGAAGACATAGTCGGCCGAAGTCAGATTGAGACCCAAGCCCCCTGCTTTCAGGCTGATCAGGAAGATGCCGCACGAAGGGTCGTTTTGGAACCGCTCGATCCGCTCGCGCCGGTTGCGAGTCTGCCCGTCGAGGTACTCGTAGGTCATTCCCCGTTCTTCAAGGAAGTTCTGCACAATCGCCAGAAAGCTGGTGAACTGCGAAAAGACCAGTGCCTTGTGTCCCTCGGCCAAGAGGTCAGCGAGGTGCAGGCCGAGTGCCTCGAGCTTCGCGGTGGGCTCCGCGGCATGCTTTTCATCCAGCAGTGCCGGGTGGCAGGCAGCCTGCCGCAGACGCAGCAGGGCCTCGAGCACGTGGATCTTCGACTTGCCCAAGCCCTGGGAGCGGACCCGACCCAGCAGCGTCTCTCGGTAATGATCTCGCAGTTCCTGGTAGAGCTGCAGTTGCTGCTTGGGCATGTGGCAGTAAATGGTCTGTTCCAGCTTCTCGGGAAGTTCCTTGGCCACTTCACGCTTGGTGCGCCGGAGGATGAACGGCCGCAGAGCGTGAGAGAGGAGCTTCCGCGATTCCTCGTCGTTCGAATCGGTGGTATGCAGCTTGAAGACGGAAGCCCGTCCAAGCATCCCCGGGTTCAGAAACTCGAAGATCGACCACAAGTCACGCAGATGGTTCTCGATGGGCGTGCCCGAGAGTGCGATGCGGTGGCGTCCCGGAATCAGGCGGGTCGCCTTGGCGACCTGAGAGGCCGGATTCTTGATTGCCTGGGCCTCATCGAGAACCACGTAGTCGAATTCGACTTCTTTCAACTGCAGAATGTCGCGGCGGATCGTCCCATAGGTGGTCAGCACAAGATCGGCGCGGGCCAGCTTGCGACGCAGTTGACCGCGCTGAAGTCCGGTGTATTCGAGAACCTTCAGGCCCGGTGTGAAGCGGGTCGCCTCCTGATGCCAGTTGAAGATCAGCGAGCGGGGTACCACCACAAGGGTGGGCCCCTTCGCGATTCCGCGTTGTCGACGATCCTCCAGAAAGGCCAGCAACTGGATGGTTTTGCCCAAACCCATGTCATCCGCGAGACAGCCGCCAAACCCGAATTCATCCAGGAATCGCAGCCACGACACCCCCGCCGACTGGTACGGTCGAAGTTCCCCATCGAACCCCTGCGGAGGATCGCCCGGCTCGATTCCAGAGAACTGCTGCACCCGGGTTCGCAGTTGATCGAAAGTCTCATCGAAGGAGACCGCTCTTTCAGCGGCCAACAAGGCATCCAACAGGCCCACCTGCGATTTCGAAAACCGCACAGTCTCTCCGTCGGAGATCCCCAGGCTCGCCAGCAGCCCGAACTGCTTCATCCATTCTTCGGGGATCACTCCCAATGAACCGTCATTGAGCCGCACTGTGCAGTCGCCACGTGCCAGTGCCGACAACAACTCCGGAAACGACACATGCCGTCCGTCGAAGGCGACGCTGGCCGAAAGTTCGAACCAGTCAATGCCGGTCTTGATCTCGAAGCTCAAGGGGCCAGGTTGATGGACCTGGCGTCCATCGGCGTGAATCTGCCAGCCTTCCTTGATGAGTCCGCGAACCACCGAGGCAAGCGCCTTGGCCGGGATTTCGACATCATTGCGTCCTGGAAAGCTGTGTTGCAGCCGCCGTGCCCCAAATCCTTCCAGAGCCCTCCAAAACACCTCCTCGCGGCCCCTGTCGCGGGTCAGACAGCGCCCCTGTTCTCGCTGCACAATGGCTCCCTGGGGACTGGTCCCGCGGACCCGGGCGCCTTCGTACTCGAACTCCACTTCGCCGGTCAGCCGTTCATGCTGCCAACGCACTCCCCGGGGGGTGAACAGGGTCAGGTGCGGACGTGGCTCCACGGCGATCTCACTCAACCGCAACTCGGCTGGAAGTGTCAGCCGGGGAAGTTGCGGCATGTCGAGCAACCGGTCGACAAGAGCCTCTCCGTCTTCACGGGGAACCGTCAGCGACCTGTCTCCGCGCAGCACCTCTGTCCATCCGAACGTGCCGAAATCCCGAAAGGGGGCCACGGAGTTTTCGAAGAACACCAATCCTCCGGGGATCAGCAGTCGCGCCTCCGCCAGGGGACGGACCTCCCCGTCACGGTGGAGTCGCCCAACCACCTGCCACTGTGAATCGTTGTCGTCGGGAACGACATCGACCCCAAGCTCCCAGGGAGTCTGATGATCCCATTCGAGCGGCGATCGGCGTTCGCCATGCCGGTCCACAACCTGCAAGCGCGAAGTCTCGCAGAGCGATGGCACCACTTGCAGGGCCAGATCCGGGGCCAAATAGAAGCGCTGGATGGCCCCGGACTCCGCCGGAAGCGCCTGCCACTGGACCCGGTCGGGCGTCACGCCCACCAGTTGCGAGACAATCCGGCGATCCTGCTCGTCTTCAATCTCTTCCAGACGATCGGCACGCAGTTTTAACGGTTTGAGCTTTCCCCATTGCCCATTCGAGCGACGCTGTCGCTGCACGACCTGTAGCACCAGCTGGCGACGCTCGCGACTGGCCGCCTCATCAATTTCGTAGAAGATCTCCCGTTCACGTGCCGCGCTGTCGCCAGCGTTCAATGACGAATGCAGCCGTTCACTCAGACTCTGCAGTTTTTGCTGCCAGGGCTTGAGCGGTTGATAGGCCACTGGGTCAGCCGCCGCCCGAGCCGAGGCGGGCATGGGAATGAAGACATCCCGAGTGGTCTCGGCATCCCAGTAGTCCTCCACGGGACGGCTATGGATTGGTTCAACGGAGAAGGGGGGGATGGCCCCTGACTTGACCGCACCAGCCACCAAGCCCGAGGCATCGACCTTCAAGATCGTTGCCCACAGGTGCTTGCACGCGGGGTTCGGCCGGGTCGGGGGCCAACAACTGCAAGCGAATTTGAGTTCGCCTCCCTGACGCTGGAGCAGCGACTGAAACTCCCCTCCGTCCTGAACCACGGCCTGAATTTGGTCCGGATCGACCCGGGTCAGAGAAACCCGATCGGTCTTGAAAAAGTCGTGACCCCGGAGACGGATATCGCCCCGAAACTGTCCTTCGTAGACTTGCGCCAACGTCATCGATGAGCCGGTCCGAAAATCCTGTTCGTATCCCAGCCGTGAATCACGGCCGGGGACTGCCCCTGACCGCGCTTCCGTCGCGCGCAAGGAGAGTCCCGAAGTATAGCGCCCAAGCTGGCTAATGAGAACGCCGGAGGGTGCTTTCCCAGAAACAACACAACCTGCCGGCGCGACCCTGTTCGACCATGGACCAGCTTCGCGGCCATTCGCCGCACCCCACAGCAAAATCAACACCGCCGCGCGGAAGTCTCACTGGGATTGATGATCCGGTCACCCCGGGCCACGGGTTGATCCCGGTGTGACTGGGTTTCAGCCAGCGTCGACCGAGGCAATTCTTTTCCAGACCAGCCGCATAGCAAGAAACGTCCGGGGCAGCCGCGAGTCGTCCGAAGAGAATCCGGGGCCGCAGTTCAGGCTTCTTCAGTGGCTTCGCTCGATACGCCTGACGGTGGGGACTGTTCCCTGCGAATCGCCTCGAACACTTCGCTGCGATGGACAGGGACTTCAGCCGGAGCTGTGATGCCGAGACGAACTTTGTCTCCCTTGATTTCCACCACCGTCAACACGATGTTTCCATCAATGACGATGCTTTCATTTTTCTTCCGAGATAGAACCAGCATGGGCGACCTCCGCAGAATGAAACTCAGGATCCGCGACGCTTCGAAAACGGACCTCCATCAGGCCAGATCTGTCATGACGGATCCAACACACGGTCGGGAGCCGACACGTTCAATCTTGTTCCAAGAGAGCGGTGCCCGAACCGGGCTGCCCAATGATCTTCTCGATCGTTTCCCTGTTCACTCATCCCTGGGTTCGCGAAGCCCTGGAGAAATGAACGCAAGCGTTGAAACCGCCTTGGTTTACGCCTGAAATCAATTTTATGCACGAGTTCTTACGAGGGTCAATCCCCGACCGGCAATTCCTGCCGCATCGCAGCCCCCGAACTCGTCGCGCCACCAGAGAGCGGGATCCCATCCGCTGTCGACGGAAAGCCAAAACCCATTCTCTGGATCTACCTCACCCTGTGGTCTGCCATAGGGTTGGGGATTCGGGGGCCAACGTGGGGGCCCCGGCCCGCGGGGTGGAACATTCCGCTGTCGTGGTAAGACCGTTTGCCGAAGTACTTGGCCTGTGCTTCGGGGTTGGCGAGCACCGTTTCGGAATCGCCGGAAACCAAGACTCGGCCTTCACAGATGATGTAGTTGCGATCGGTGATGGTCAGGGTCTCCATCTCACGGTGGTCCGTCAGTAGAATCGCGATGCCACTGTCCCGCAATTGCCGAATGATTCCCTGGATGCCCTGGATGGTCACGGGATCGATCCCAGTGAACGGTTCATCCAGCAGGATCAGGGCCGGATTGCTGGCCAGGCACCGGGCAATCTCCAATCGTCTCCGCTCACCCCCCGACAGCACCGATGCCATCGAGTGCTGCAACTTTGTGAGACCGAACTGTTCCAGCAGCCCCGCGGTGATCTTTTTCCGATCGGCCCGCCCCACATGCAGCAGTTCCAAAATCGCGAGAATATTCTGTTCGACGGTCAGCCGGGTGAAGACACTCGATTCCTGGGCGAGGTACCCCATTCCCTGTCGAGCCCGGCGATACATCGGCCAACTGGTCACCTCCACGCCATCCAGCAGGACGGTTCCAGCTGTCGGCTCGACAATGCCGCAAGTCATGCGGAACGAAGTGGTCTTGCCCGCGCCGTTGGGGCCCAGCAACCCCACAATCTCGCCAGGTTCAACCTCGAAACTCACGTCGTTCACCACGGTCCGTCCGTTGTAGACCTTTTTGAGGCCAATGCACTGCAGGCGGGGTGGCATGCTGGTTTCCTCCTTGAAACGCGTGTTGGGGGCTGAAAAGGCGGGAGTTAGCTTACCAGCGGGGGGTCACCAGATCCGCTTCATGCGGCCGAACTGCGGATAGAAGGGGAGACTGAATCGCGGGATGGTCGCGGCTTTGGGGTCCCCCTGCTCCCGATAGCTGGACACGGGAAATCCCCGTCCGCCATTGAGAAAGGGCATGGCATGCGGCCAGTAGATGCAGAACGCCTTGCCGATCAGCAACTGCCGTGGAACCGCGTGAGAATTTCGCCAGAGTCGACTGTCGTGGCTGCGCGGACTGTTGTCTCCCAGCATCAGGAATTCGTCCCGGCTGTTGTCTTCCGAGTTGACCAGACGAAACAGGGGATCGGCGCGCCCTTGGGCGTTGTCTTCGGTGTAATAGATGTCGCGGTGGATCTTCAACTTGGCCACTCGCAACGAGACACCCCGGGAGCCGATGCCGATTGGACTGCGGTCGTCGGGGGTATCCCGCAGATCATTCGGTGGAAGTGCGGGGTATTGCGCATCAGGAGCCAGATTCAATTCCACCAGTTGACGCACCTTGCCGTCCACCAGCAGAACCAACCGGTCGTCGAAGTTGGTGAACTGGACTTGATGGGTGCGACCGGGAGTCAAACCACTCTCGAACGGCGCGCCGACCAAAACCAGATCGGTCTCGTCGCCCGTGGGGGACATTTCCGACGGATGTTCCATCTGCCCCTGGCCCGTTGCCAGGTTGAGGCGACAGCGATAGTGCCGCTGTCCCTCCACAATCTCCAGAATCACCTCTCCCGATTCCCCCTCAGGATGCAGTTCGCAACTGAGAGACAGGTCGCTGACCCAATTGGAGGCAAGGTCCCGAAAACCAAGCGACAGAGGTTCCCGTCGCCGCACTGACGCCTCGGCTTGGTCGTTGGTGATCCGCATGTTGTAGCCATAGACATCGCGGATCAGTTGCGGCTCAGGTCGCTGCGACAGAGGTCCGCCGTCGGCCGGCTGCCAGTCCTGCGGACGGGGCAGATAGTGGGTGTACCGCAACCATTGTGTCTGAGTGCGTCCCTCGCCCGCGGGATCAATCCGGAAGGACCGCCGCTCTGTGTCTCCCTCCCACTGAGTTCCCGGCTGGCCACTCCAGCTCTCCGGCCAACCCCGCTGCAGCAGGGCCTTGGCCGGAAGGTCATTGTCGTACACAAGGATCTGGATCTCGTTCTGCTTCTCGATCGGTTTGCGCGCGATCTGCCAAGGGGCATCACTGTCGAGGTGACGGTACCACACATCGCCGCGACGGATCTGAATCTCCTCCCCCGGGAGTCCCACCAAACGCTTGATGTAATTGATCTTGGCTGTCTCGGGACACTTGAACACCACCACGTCCCATCGGGAGGGTTCCCGGTGATCGTAGGGAAATTTGTTCACCAGGATCCGGTCACCGGCGAAGATCTCGCGGTCAAGCACATTGTTGGCGAACTGACAGGCGGCATTCGGGCAGATGGCGGAATGCATGCGGCGATCGCGATCAATCCCGCCGTTGCGAATTTCCGAGTCTTGTGCTGGGGGGGTGCTCGCTCCCACTGCGAAACGATGCCCGCATTGCTCGCAGGTGATGTCTCGATGGGCTCCGTAGAGTGTGGGGGCCATCGATCCCGTGGGGATCACAAACGCCTCGGCCTCAAATGTACGGAACAAAAAGGCCAGGATAAACGCGATCACCACCGACTCGGCCGTTTCACGCCAGTTTTCTTCCCGAACCGGCGGCACCCCAGAAGGACTGCTGCCAGAAGGACTGCTGCCGGCGGGACTGCTACCGGCGGGACTGCTCCCAGACGAAGTGCCCCCCACCGACTTCGACATCCCTGGAATCGATCCCGAGGGATTTGCCGCAGGCGAAGTTGTGGCGGTGCCAGGCAAGGGCGCCGGGGTGCCGCCCGAGGTTGTGTCGCGAGGAGGCTTGGCGGGCATGGAAACGGGCAGTGAGCTGGGGGAGAAGTCTCTGGATGTTCAGTGAATGTAGCGGATCCGGGAGGGATCGGGAATCCGGATCTCGGTCTGCCATCCCCCCAGTTGTAGCCTGTGGCGTCGCGAGGGGAGATGGACGACCAGCGGTTTTCCCAAGAGCAGGTCGCGGTGCAACACCAAACCATCGGTCCAACACCGGCTGTCGCGCGACACGGGACTGTTGTCGCCCAACACGAAAAACTCATCGGGTCCGAGGGTCAATGGTCGAATCACCCCACGTTCACCCGGCTTATCGGTGTAGTAGACGTCTCGGTAAAGCCGCAGGTTGTGGACCTGTGCCCGCAGACGGCTGGCTCCCAACCGCGCGGGACGCGGGGGGGGCTGCCCGGCCTCCGCAGGCCGGGGATCGAAATGGGGCGGAAAGAGCAGTTTGCCATCAATCGCCAACAGGGCTTGCCGATCCCACAGGGAAAAGTCCACCTCCGCCCCGGTTTCCAAACTTTTGGGGAGCGGGGTCGACTGAACGACTCTGCCACTTGGTTCGTCGATCATCCGCACTTCTTGACGGGCGGTGTCGAATTCACAACGGATTTCCAACACGCCGTCTGTCAGCGACAGTGCGAACACCCCAGGCTCGCCACGCAGAGTCACCCGGGCCGAGATCATCAGGTCCCGGATCTCATTCACTTCCTGGCGGTCCAAGCGGTGGTTGTAGCCACAGACATCCCGGATGGGGGCACCATGCGAAGACTCGAACAAGGCGTCGAGTGATTGCCGAAAGGGAACGCTGCCCGCCTGGAGTGCCAGCCGATCCCGCAGTTCGGGAGAGAGTGCCCCTTGGGCGATCAGCGTGCGATTTTCTGGCTGGTAACGCAGGTTGGTCTCGAACAGGGCACTGGGTGGAAGCGAGGCTGGCCAGTCGACCAGGGGGACGCTGGTCTGGTGGCTGCCTCCCTCGCGGATCCAATGTCGGTAAGAAACCCACTCCAACGGATGCTCGCTGTCCTCGGCGCCGGGAGTGGGGGCGATTTTGGGGGCGAAGACAAAGGTCCGTCCCCGCCAGGCCCAGCCCGCGCGCTCCGTCTCGATGATCCAGCGGGGGCGCCACCCTTCATCACTCTCGTCGGGAAGGTTGTTTTGGTCGTGCACCAAGACCCGCATGCTGCGCTGGGTCTCGAAGGACTTGGTCTGGATCTCGCCATCAACCAGCAGGTCACCCTTCCAGATGTGGACCGTTTCTCCCGGCAACCCCACCAGCCGCTTGACATAGGCTTCCCGAGGCTTGGCGGGATTGCCAAACACACTCACCTCCCACCGACGGGGGGGCTGAAAGTCGTAGGTGGGACGTGCGACCAACAGATGGTCGCCATCGTTGAGCAGCAATTCATCGATGGCGATCTCGCCGGTGCCGCAATTGGGACAAGTGGCGTTCCCCGCCCCTTGTGTTCCATCGACGGGAAACGAGTGCTGGCAGGTGGGACACTGGGCCTGCCGGTGGTATCCCAACAGGCAGGGAGCCATCGAACCGGTCTCGATCATGTACCCCCCCGCGAGAAATGAGCGGAAGAGCAACACCAGGATCAACAACGCCACCCCCAACTCGACCACCGCACGCAACAGGCCTGGCGAGCCAGTTGGGACCTCCCGGGGAAGTGCGGGGGAATTCTCCTGGGGAGCCATTGTCACCGTTGGGGGCCGAGCTGACTCGAGGGTGAAAATATACGGCTCTCCGATTTGGGGCCAAGACCGCCCGGAATCGGGGGACTGTCCGCCCGAAGCTGCAACGGCGGGTGGATGGCCGGCCCCGAGCGGGACTTGCGGCCGGCCCAACCCTCTCGCGGAGAACGGTTCGGGCTTGTCCAGAAGCCGGGAAGTTTGTTCGCTGTCCATGCGTGGGTCGGGGAAGGTCAAGGTCCGTCGTCAGATCTGTATTCAACAAACTTTCTCCGTTTGCAACAATCCCGGGTGGTTGGACCAGCCCGAATCAGCAGGACGAAGGATCAGTTTTCATGGAGAGTCGGCGGAGTCTGTTCTCGGCATTTGGCGTCGAGCTGGAGTACATGGTTGTCGATGCCGAATCGCTGGATGTTCTGCCCGCTGCCGACACGATCCTGTGCGGCTCGGATGGGACCGTCACTGGTGAAGTCGAACGTGGTGCGGTCGACTGGTCGAATGAACTTGTGGCCCATGTGGTGGAGCTGAAGGTCGCACAGCCGGTTCCCAGCCTCGTGGGACTGGAGCAGACGTTTCAAGCCGAGGTGCGGGAGGTCAATCGGCGACTGGCCCGCCATGGTGCGCGGCTCATGCCCACCGCGATGCATCCGTGGATGGACCCGCTGGAAGAGACGGTTCTCTGGCCGCACGAATACAACGCCGTATACAGCGCCTTCGACCGGATCTTCGGCTGTCAGGGGCATGGTTGGTCGAATCTGCAGAGTGTGCATCTGAATCTGCCATTCGGAACGGATGAGGAATTTGGCCGCCTGCATGCCGCCATTCGACTGGTGCTCCCCCTGCTGCCGGCGTTGACCGCAAGTTCTCCCATGGTGGAAGGGAGGCTGACCGGCTTGATGGATAACCGCCTGGAGTATTACCGGACCAACTCCCGGGCAGTGCCCCTCGTGGCCGGACGTGTCATTCCCGAACCGGTCTTTACCCCCGCCGACTATCGCGACCAGATCCTCGGCAGACTCTACGCCGCGATCGAAGAGCATGACCCCGACCAAATCCTGCGGCACGAATGGTTGAACGCCCGCGGCGCGATTGCCCGATTCGAACGCGGGGCGATCGAGATCCGGGTGATGGATGTGCAGGAATGCCCGGCGGCCGACGTGGCAATCTGCGCGGCGGTGGTGGCCGTTTTGCGGGAACTGGTCGAAGAATGCCATGTCTCGTGGAGCGCCCAACAGGCCTTTGAAGTCGAACCCCTCGCCAGTGTGTTCCTGGAGTCGCTGCGGAATGCCGAGCGAACCCTGGTCTGGAACGACGACTATCTGAAGGTGTTCGGGGTGGATCGGGAGGAATGTACTCTGCAGGACCTCTGGCGGATTCTGCTGGATCGGGCGGCGGCCGGGGGACGGATCGACTCCACCCATCTGGAGACACTGCAGGTCATTGTCAATGAGGGGCCCCTGTCCCGGAGGATCGCCCGGGGGCTGTTCGAAAAGGCCGAGCCCAGTGCAGATTCGGTGGAGGAACTGTACGGCTTCCTCTGCCAATGCCTCGAAGAGGGGACGCTGTTTCAGGTCGAGGTGTAGCTCCCCGAGACGATCTCTTGACCGGCGGGCCTCGGTCACAGCCCCCGCAGTCCAGCTCGCCAACCGGAAGGTCTCCAGGCAGGAAGGTGCGAGGAACACTTGACCCCTCGCTCCACGGGTCCGATCGATCTTTGCGGCCGGCGTTGGCTCTGTCATTCCAGGCCAAGCCAGCGGCTGAGCTGGATGACATACAGGCTCCGCTCGAAGACGATCAATTTCGAGGTCGCCTCCCATCTCAACAAACCCCCATCCTTGTCAAAAGTGCAGTCGATGATCACCGCGTCATCCTCCCAAAATTGATGAGTCGAACCGATCAGAGACTGCTCCAGGGGGCGATAGTCCATGGGGTGCGCAGATCGGCGAAGGGGAGACGTGGCATACTCGGGATTGCCATACTTCCCGGCAGGGCATCCCAAGACCCGCTCCACGTCTTCGATTGACTGTCCAACTCTCAGAACCGCGGTCCCCGGTGGAAGATTGGTGTTCCATTCCTCCAATTCGGAAGGGTGGAAACGGATTTCGGGTGGCTTGACCGGCCGGGAGAAAAACCACAGCGGAATCGCCAGCAGAAGCACAACCGGCAGCATCCGCCGCAGTGACTTCCCGTCGCGATTGATCGCCTTCAGGATCAGCAGAATCCCAATCGAGAGGAGAATCAGACACAGCACTGAAATCTGGAAGGCGCCCCACCGCATGCTGCAATTCCCGACAACAGAACAGAAAGTGTTTCAGGGAAAGACGTGAAGTGGCCCATTCGGAATGGCCTGGTTTCGAAGGAGTCCAGGTTGCCGTTCGCCAACTCTGGCAGAAAGATCCGCCATGTTTCAGGAATTGTCTGATGCCCCGCATGGATCCCGCTGTGGGATCCCGCGATGGTGATCCTCCACAGGCAATGAATGGTGTCTGGACACGCGTTATGATGGCGGCTGTGCGCCGACGGTTCTGCCGGCCACGGTCGCTGTGGTCTTCTGTGCAGTCAATGGCATGGCACTCAATCCCATCAAGTTTTTCCGCAACCTGGGCCGGACACGAGAAATTGTGTCGGTGCTGCTGAACCACGGGTTTGGCGATTTGGTGCAACGGTTGCGGCTGCTGCAGTACCTGGGATGGTGGCGGCGACGGGTGCTTCGGGCTCCCGAACCTGGTCCGCCGCTGACGGTTTACGAACGGATCCGCCAGGTTCTTGAGGAACTGGGGCCGACTTTCGTCAAGTTTGGGCAGGTGATGAGCACCCGTCCGGACCTCGTTCCGGCTGGCATGATTGCCGAGTTGGAAAAGCTTCAGGATCAGGTTCCGTCGTTTCCCTCGGCGGACGCCCTCCGGCTGCTCGAGCTGCAGTTGGGGCAGCCGGTGGTGAGTCTGTTCGCCCGCTTCGATCCACAGCCCCTGGCCGCGGGCTCGCTGGGGCAGGTCCATCGTGCGGTCCGGCACGATGGCACCGAGGTGGCGGTCAAGATCCGACGGCCGAATGTGGTGCGGGATGTCGAGCGTGATCTGTCGTTGATGACCGAACTGGCGGCGCTGATCGAGGCCCATGTGCCCGAGGCCGAGCCGTTCGATCCCGTGGGTTTGGTGGCCCAGTTCTCGCGTTCGATACGTCGGGAGCTCAATTTCTCGCGCGAAGGCCGCACCATCGAGGAGTTTCAGCGACTGTTCCGACATGACGCCAGTCTGCGGTTGCCCAGGGTGTTTTGGGATCAGACGACCGAGAGCGTGTTGACGATGGAGTTTCTGGGGGGGGTGAAGATCTCCGATCGAACCGCGTTGGAGGCCGCCGGTCACGATCCGAAAGTGATCGCGGCGAACGGTGCCCGAATCTTCATGAAAATGGCGTTTGACCTGGGGGTCTTCCATGGAGATCCCCATCCTGGCAATCTCAAGGTTTTGCCCGATGGGGTCATTGGCCTGATCGATTTCGGCATGGTGGGGCGGCTCGAAGAGGAAAAACGAGAGCAGATCGTCGATTTGCTGGCAGCGGTGGCACACGGCGACGCGGCGCGTTGTGTGAATCAGATCCTGATGATTGGCAAGCCGTTTCGCCCGATCGACCAGGCGTTGCTGCGGGCTGATGTCCGGGATTTCATCGAGGCCTACTACGGAGTGCCACTGGAACGCATTCACGTGGGAAATCTGTTGCAGGATTTCGTGGCGGTGCTGTCGGGGCATGGGATCCGCTACCCATCCGACCTCATGCTGCTGATCCGGGCGATTGTCACGCTGGAAGGTGTGGGACGCGACCTGGATCCGGAATTCAATCTGGCGGCACATCTGCGCCCCTTCGCCGAGCAAATGCTGGCCGAACGCTACAGTCCGCGGCGGATGGCCTCCCGCACCGTCGATGATCTGCGAACCCTGCTGGCCGTGGCCCACGATCTTCCGGTTCACGTCGGGCGCACGCTGCAGAAACTGAGTCAGGATGATTTGCGGATCCAGCTGGAGCACCGACATCTCGAGCACCTCATTACCGAACTTGACCGGTCCAGCAATCGGCTGGTCACGGGATTGGTCATGTCGGCCCTGCTCGTGGCTTCGGCGCTGGTGCTCCGCAGTTCTGGGCCCGCCGCCTGGTGGCTGGCTGGGGGGGCGTTCGTGCTCTTTAATTTGCTGGGACTGTGGCTGATCTTCGGGATTTTCCGCAGTGGCAGGCTGTAGCCGCGGAAAATGTCACCAGAGAAAGATCGGGACGATCAGCCTCCAAACCGGGACTCGGCGGGGGCCCGGTAAGAAATCGCGAGCTCGGGAGTGTCAATCCGGCTGTGTCCATTGACCCGCGACTCGAGGCAACGCTCGAGCATGGCACTGACAATCTGAGTCCGTTCAACGGGGTAGGGGGCCCGCCCCGTCGTGAACATGTCCTCGACCTGACGCATCAGGCAGGCCGAGTAGGTCACGTTGGGGGTGGGAGGCAGAAAGAACTGGGTTGAGACTTCTTCTCCCGATTTGAGGCGGGCGGCGAAACAAAAATCTTGCAGAGCTCCGTTGAGCATCAGCAGGCAGGTGCGCAGTCCGTCCTTCCGTTCGATGAGATAGGCCGCGGGATTGGGGACCAATTTCGGCAATTGGCCGTTGCGGACCAGGTTTTGGGGGCGTGAATCGAGGTCGGAATCTCCCTGCAAGGAATCGCTGCGAGAGAGTGCCGCCTCCAGCAGTGACCGCGACCAAAGCCCGTCTTCCCCGGCCTTCCAGACCGCATCTCCCTCAATCAATTGAACACTCCGGACGCCGGTTTCTCCTCCCCGACGTCGCTCGATCATGCACTGCATCGCTTCCAGCGCGTGATAATCCATTGGGTCGGAGCCACCAACTCCCACCATCAGCGCCTCGTCCAGTTCCGTCTCGAGGGGAATCTCGACCGCCGGGAGTCGCCAGGTGACGGGGAGTGAAGATCCCGCCAGGAAGGGGAATTGCAGCCGCCGGGCATGTGCCACCATCCGGGCCGCCTTTTCGCCACTGTACGACAAATGCTTGTCGTTGAAGACCGGCGCAGTCCGCCCGTCCTGGTCGAAGACCTTGACCACCTGCTCGAAGAACTCGTAGCGGGGATAGAGGATCTGGCCCCGCTCATTGACGGGGTAGTCGCCATGTTCGGCGATGATCAGCACTCCGTCGACGGCGAGGCGGTTGGTGCCACACCGCAGCGTCTCGGCAATCGAAGGGTAGATCTGAAACCCATGGTCGCGCGCCCGCTGCGCACTGAGATCCCCCTCGGGTCGCTGGTCCACGTACAGTGAGACCACGTCGAAGGGAGGCCGGTGCCACCGGCCGTCACGGGGATAACCCACCAGAAATCGGTCTCCCATGTGTTGCGCGTGGGAGAGATACTTCCAGACCGTGGTGATGATCGCCAGCCGCCGCCGGGGGGGCTCGGCGGCCGACAGCGATCGGGTGCCTGCGGCCAGGCAGGCCAGTGACGCCAACATGGAGCGACGGGTGGGCATCTCAGCGTCTCCAGAAGGTGGATTGAGGGGTCGGCTGGTATTCGATCGCGAGGTGCGGCGTCGGCAGGGCCTTCTTTTGGAACAAAGATTCCACCCCCGCGGCCGTCATGCCGGTGGTCAGCAACGTCCGTTCGACGGGATAGGGGGCCTTGCCGGTCTGGAACAGCCGTTCGATATGGTGCACCTGCGGGCTGAAGAAGTTCCGCATGCTGTAGTACGGAAGGTAGAACAAAACCGAGTACTCCCCCCCATCCTGCAGTCGGGCTGCCATCGAGCAGTCACCCACAACGCCACCGTCGGTCTGCTTCGGTGCGGCCTGAAACTGCACGATGCTGACCCGCAGCCCATCGCGATAGACGAACCGGTACGCGTAGGAGTCGGGAGCGAGGCGGCGGATGTCACTGAGGGTGGGCAGCACGTGGCTGTAGCTCTCCCGGGCGGGATGGAGTTGATTGCTCCGGGCAAAGCAGGCCTCCAGGAGCTGCCGATCCCAACCACCGGCATCCCACGACCCGGCTTCGAGGGCCTGCCAGAACCGGTCTCCCCGCAGCGCCTCGACCGACTGCACGCCCCGCTCGCCACCCGATCTCCGTTCCACAATCGATTGCAGCGCCTCGATGACGTGAATGTCTCCGCCGTCGAGACCACCTCCCCAGATGCCAACCGCCTCCTGGACCCGGGACTGGTCCGGCAACTCGTGGGACGGCTGCCGCCAGGTGACAGGCAGCGACGAACCGGCCATCAATCCGAAACCCAATTCCCGCGATTGGTCGTACATTTTCCGCGCCCACTCCCAGTTCCAACTGAGGTGCTTGTCATTGAAGACCGGCGCGGTCTTTCCACTGTGGCGGTACACATCGACGATCTGCTGAAAGTACTCATAACGCGGGTACAACATCTGGCCCCGGTCATTCTTCGGAAAGCTGCCGTGCTCCCCAATCAACAACACTCCGTCGACCGCCAGATCACTCCCCCCCTGGCAGAGCGCCTCGGCGATTGTGGGATAGATCTTCATCCCGGGGTGGCGACGTGCACGCTCACGACTGAGGTCGTTCTCTCCCACCTGCTCGACATACAAAGACACCACGTCCATCTCGGGATGGTGGTGCCGACCCTCCCAGCCGTAGCCCTCGAGAAACCGGTCGACGATGTGCTGCGAGTGCGAGTACTTGTGGTAGACCGTCGTGAGGGCCGCGATTCTTGGACGTCTCGGAGCCGAGAAGGCCAGCGGGAGTGACAGACTGGCGCTGCCGAGTGTGGCAGTCGCCAGAAAATGCCGTCGAGACAGTGGCAGGGCCACAGACATGGCAGGCCTCGCTGCGAGGAATGAAAGCGACCAGGCGCGGAAGATGTTGCGAAGTCCCGGCGAACTGTTGGACCGAGAGTTCAGACAGGTGGGGCGTTCAGGTGGGCACGGCGATCAAACCAACAGGCCGTGGAGGGCGGGCTGTGGAGGGACGAGTTCGGCTGGCCAGGGGGGGGGAGGACGCCGCGGCGGCACACCGGGCAGCGCGAGTGGGATCGGGAATGGGGCGGCGGCGGGAAATAGGCGCCGCACGCCCCGTCCCTGATCATGGTCACTCTCGATCACGTTCACTTTCGAGCACGGGCCATCTCACAGAGGAGGCATTGGCGCACGCAAGATTTTCCCCTGGGACAGCTCTCTCTCAGCAAGCGGCCCACAGCAAGCCCCCCAGGGGAACCAGTCGCACGATCGACAGTCGGTTGTTCCGACGGTTGGCGGTCTCTACAGCGGTTCCTTCGCCTGTTGGCCAGCGTGGTACTCGCTGTACACAATGACGGGAATGTCGAGCGTTCCCAGGTGCTGTTGGATGAGGGGTTTCACGTCATCCCACTTGAGGCCCCCCACACCGGTGGCCAATCGCGGCAGGGCAATGCTTTTCAATTCGTGCTTTTCAATCGCATGCCGCAACCGCTTGAGGCAATGATTGACATTCGACAAAGAAGCGTGTCCGGGGTGATTTCCGTGTTCGAAATTCCCCTCCTGAGTCAGCAGGTTGATGATCCGGGCCCCAAATCCTCCCCATTCCCAGATCTCACCCGGCTTGGGATGGGCCTGGTGTGCGTAGTGGCGATAGTCTTTGTGCATCATCGGCCACTTTTCTCGCAGTGCCAGGGCCAGCCCGCGGTCGAACGGGTCATTCGGGGCGATGCCATGCGCAATCGCCTGGGCCTTGGTCAGCAGAATGTCGCCGTGAACTTCATGGATCATGCGAAGTGGCCTTCAATCAAGCAGCGTCAAGAACGCGTTCAGCGAACAAAGCAGATCCCGCGAAAACGAAACGACCCCAGGTCCTTCTCAACCGAGAAAAAGCCCGGGGTCCCACGCGGGGCGGCAAATCTTCCCCACACGAGAAGATCTCTGTGAAAGTATGGCTGAAACCGGGGAAAGTCAATCACGTCGCGCGCCGGCATCTGGGAAAATGCCCCGCGACTTCTTAGGATTGGAGAGTCGGGCACAAGGTTCCCGACAGGCAAGTTGACCCGGCGCTGGTGAACGATGGACCGCGTTGAGATCCCGTGTCCGCAATGTGGCAAATTGCTGGTTCTGCCCGACCGCACCCTGTTGGGTAAACGCGGGAAATGTCCGCGCTGCGCACACCGGTTCTCGCTGGTGGCCCCGACGGGGGCCGTCCAATTTCAAGAGGCCGCGGCCGCTGAAGGGGACGAGCCCACGGCGGCTGAGGCTCCCCCGGGATTCCACTCCGAGCCGGTCGGCGCTGCCCGGGACGCCGCCGGCCCATCCCGGCCTGGCCCATCCCGGACTATTGGGGGAGAGGCCCCGCCTGGAAAGTCCCGGCAGGACGTTCCCCCAACCGACGCCTCCGCCTCCCCGGCTCCCCGTCCGGCAGCTCCCGATGCCGGGTCCGTCATCGCTGGGTCCGTCATCGCTGGGCCCGTCATCGCTGGGCCCGGCGAAGGGTGGACCGAGCCAGAGGCCATTCCTTCCCCCACCGTGGTGAAGTCGGGTGCAGGGCGGCACCGTCGACGATCCGGGGGCCGTCGCGCGGGGGGCTGGATCGTGGCTGCCTTGCTGATGGCCGTGGTCGGAGGGGGCGCCGTGTGGTGGGCCAGTCAACAACCCACCGCCAGGACGAAGAAGTCGCCGCGCGCCGCGGCGGCAACCGCGCCCCGCCGTGCTGTTGGAGACGACGAAGATCCGACGGCAACCGCCGCGACCGACACCGAGCCGTCCAGCCCCACCGAAGGACCGCCGTTGAAGCTGAAATACATCCCGCTGGGAGCGCGGATGGTGATCCATCTGCGGCCTGCTGAATTGTGGGCCGATACCGACCTCGCCGATGAGTTTCGCGCTTGCCTGGGTCCGCTGGTTCCCGCTCTGGAGTCGCGGTTGCAGGAGCTCTCGCTGTTCCCCCCGTCGGCACTCGAGTCGGTGCTGCTGGCGTTCATTCCCAAAAGCCGCGACGAGTTTGAGATCGCTGTCGTGGCTCGAACCAAGGCCGATTTCAAACGCTCGCTGATTCTGGAGAAAATCAACGGCGAATTGGTGAACTCTCCGAAACCGCATTTCGTGGGACCGCAACGGGTCTTTCTGGTCCCGGACAACCGCACGGTCGTCTCGGCCCCCCGGGGGATGGTCGAGACATTTCTGGAGGCCGCCGACCGCCCCCTGGATGCCAGTGAGGGATTGGAGACGATTCTCTCTCACAGCGATTCGCTGCGGCATCTGACCGTGGTCGCTGAGCTGGAAGATCTGCGGAATGGAATTGACACCCTGGTTCCCGAGCGGGCCCGTCGGCTGCTGTTGGGTGTGATCGACTTCCTGGGTGACAATGTCGAGACGGTCGGCTGGAGTTTTCATCTCACGGAAGCGGGGGCGGAATCGCGGTTGTTCAATGAGGTGGTTGTTCGCAACCAGACGACCCGTTCCGCAGGCAATCTGGCCCGTGATCTCCGGAAGCAATTGGACAATTGGCCTCGCGAGATGCTGGACCTCGTCCGGATGATGCGGCCCGAAACCATCGGGCATGCCCGAGTGGTCGGGCGGTTTCCCGCGATGACCCAGGTCGTCGCGGAGTCTGTTTGGGAGAATCACACGCAGCGGCTGGTGACCTTTCGCTCCGATCTCCCCGCCCTGGCCGCCCCCAATCTGGCGGCTGGAAGCCTGCTGGCCTGGGACTATGCCAGTCGGCCCGGAATGGGGAAGGGGGGGGGCAGCGCTCCGTCTGAAAGCGGTGCCGGCCGAAACCTCTCGATTGCCGATCGATTGCGGAAGCCGATCAGTGTCGATTTCCGGAACGAGTTCCTCTTCAAGGCCCTCGAATTCATCGAGGGGGAAATTGGGGTCAAGATCAGGACCGATGGCCCGGGGATGCAGCGGGTCGGCGTCACACAGAACATGCGGCAAGACCTGCAGCTGGAAAACACCCCTGCGTCGGAGATTCTTTTTATTATACTCGAAAAAAATCTCAAAGATCGAGAGTTGTGCCTGTGGATTGATGAAACCAACAGCCAGGCGGTGGTTACCTCCCGGGTCGTCGCCGAGGAGCAGAAACGCCCAATCTTCCCCCTGCGGGGAAAGTAGGCCGAGATGACGGCACCCGGGACCCGATTTGGTTGTCCTCAGTGTGGTCTGAAGCTGCGCATCCAGGCGAATTCCGCAATCGAACGGCGGATTGTCTGCCCGCGCTGCCAGGCTCCCTTGCGGGTGCGTTTCGAGCCTCTCACGGGAACGGTCGAGGTGCAGTCCGCTGGTCCCTTGGCTCAACCGACGCTGTCTCCCGCGGACTCCACCGCCGCTGGCCCCGCTCCGCAACAGCCCGGTCCGACTCCCCCCCCGAGTTCCGCTGCGCCCCAACCCGGGGAGCGGCCAGCGGACGGGCCGCATTGCCCCGTTCCTCTCGACGACGCCTCCCGACAAGACCACTCAAGGCCTGCCGATCGCTCGTTGTCTGGAACGATTCCCGCGAAACGCTGGTGGTTGGTTGCAGGGGGGCTGGGGGGCCTGCTCTTGCTCGGAATTGGGGCCTGGGCCCTGTGGCGGGGTCCCGGTGACGGACCGCGCTCGACCGAGTCCGAACCTGCGGTTGCCCACGGTGACGTCGCTGCCCCGGCGGCTCCGGCGAACTCGGCCACGATCCCGACGGGACCGGCCAAGACCGCGGGCAGCACCGCCGAACTGCCCGCTGACGTTCAGCCCGATCCCAATCAACTGGTTCTGGAGCGGCTGACGGGGCTCCAAACCCCGATCGGGCGTGTGATCGAGTTGACCGACAGCTTTCCCCCCGCCGTGGTGGGAGACGCTTCGCGAAGCATCGGGTCCCGTCTCAGTTGGTTGGCCGTTCTGGCGCATCAGATGGAAGACAACCCGCCCGCCGTCGACTGGAACAGCGATTGGAACACCCCGGTGAACGACCGGTTCGTGCGACGCCGGCTGGTGCAGTTTCAGAATCCCCTGATGACCCAGTTGACCGGGGACGATGGCTACCCCGCCGGACATTTTGTGGGAGTGGCCGGGGTCGGTCCCGAAGTGCTCCGCCCCGAACCGTCCGCCAACCAAGTGGGGGTGTTCGCGCCCGACCGGCGGGTCTCGCTGGCGCAGATCCGCGACGGCCTGGCGCAGACCGCGGTGGTGACCGGCGTGCAGTCGCAGTTTGGTTCCTGGGGGGCCGGGGGGCGGCCGACCATCCGCAGCTTTCAGTCGCCGCCAGTGATCGGAGGTCCGGATGGACTCGGCACGGGTCAGGCCGAAAGTCTGCTCCTGTTGATGGCCGATGGTCGGGTCCAGCCTGTTGCGGCGGATGTCGACCCCGAGGTGTTTCGCCGAATGCTGACCATCGCCGGGGAGGTGCTCGAAGAGAACCCGACGGAACCGGATGACGCCGCTTCGCAAGAGCTCGTGGTCTCGCCAGCGGAACCTGTCGACCCACCCGCCAACATCCCGCTCGCCGAGAGTGAAACCCTTTGGGACGACGACGACCAACCCCCTCTCTCGCCCGAGTTCGCCGGTGATGATGAACAACCCCGGCGGCAGGTCAATCCACGGGTGGCCCTGGCCCAAAAGTTGGTCCAGTTCGACCAGCCGGTCCGTTCTCGACGGGAGGTGTTGTGGGGCGTGCGGGATCTCGTGGGGGTTCCCCTCCGTTTCGAGGGGGGGGATGTGGAAACCCGATTGAAAGAGACGGTGGGGTTCACGCTGCGCGATGTGACCGTCCAGCAGGTCCTGGAGCGGACTCTGGCCGAGTCGGGGCTGGGCTGGCGAATCGAGCGGGGGCAGCTTGTGGTGTTCGTGACGGACAACCCGTCCGGAAAGCAGTGAGTGCGATGGAGCCCGAAGATACCCTCTGCTATTGCTTCCACGTGTCCAAGCGGAAGATTCAAAACTACATCCGGCTCCATCGGCCGCGTCGTCCCAGTCAAATCAGCGAATGCGGCGGGGCGGGGACTGGCTGTGGGTGGTGCATTCCCTTTCTAAAAAGGTGCTTCGACCAGGCGCAGCAGGCTGGTGGGGTGGCCAACCAAGAGGAACTTTCTGCCGAGGAATATGCCCGCCGTCGCCTGCAGTATCTCGCCGAAGGACGGGGCAAACCTCCCGCGGGAGCGATCGGGTCCGAAGGATGATGGCCGGCGGCTGGCCCGGCTGATCTACGGTGATCAACCCAACCAGTGATTCAACATCGCTGGCGGGCAATCCCCGCTCCGGAGGCTCCGCCACGGACTCCCGAAACGAAATCGACCTCCCTCAAAGACCAACCCATCACGTGGTTGGTTCGGTCGATGGAAACATGGGACCCCGCTGCCGGAGTAGGGAGGCACTGCGGTCCTCCGTGGGGGATTCGGGTTCCGACTTCGCCCCCGACGATTTCCCCTTGGTCCCCTTCCCGTCACGTTTCTCCAGATCGGCCAACCGCCGGGTCGCGAGGGCGGCGGCTGGTGTCTCGGGATGGTTCTCGAGAATCTGCTTCCAGGCGGAAATCGCCTCCGGCCGTTGTTTGGCCGTCTCGAGACGCTGGGCCTCCCGCACCTGGCGGGCCTGAGTGAACAGGTCCGCCTTGCCCTGCCCCTCGGTCTGCCGTGCCAGCGCGTCTTGCACGCGCCCCTTGGCCGAGGGATGCGCACCAAACGCGGCCTCCAGATCCAGCAGTGCCAAGGCCCCCTCCAGAGTCTTGTCGCGCGAGGCGAGTTTCCGCTCGGCTTCCTTCAGGCCGACAACGGCCCGGTCATCGAGATTGTCGAGCAACTTGCGGGCCTCGGCCACCACGGCGGCATGGCAGTCATCCTGCACGCACTCGAGCCCCAGTTCGGTCGCCTTGGCATAGTCTTTCTTCTTGAGGTGCTTCTGGGCTTCCCGGAACAGTTTCTCGCGGTCCGCCAGTTCGGCACTGGAAAGCACCGATCCCGCGTCGGCCAGGTTCTGCTCGAGGAACCCTTTCAGGTCGGCGGGCGCGCCGGTCTTGCCGTAGATCTGCTTGCCATCCGCACGCAGGATGACCACCTGGGGCACCCCATCGCCGTCGATGTCATATTTTTCCCGCCATTCCCGCCACAGTCGACTGCCGGTGTCGATCTTGAGGATCACATACTTCGACGCGGCCGGGGCCACCGACTCGTCCGTTTCGAGTTGCTTCGCCATCCGGACACAGTAGACGCAGTTGACGGTGCCCCCGATGGCCAGCAGCGGCCGACCGGTCCGGCGGGTCATCGCGACCGCCTGCTCCTGATCGAGCAACACATGCACGCGCTCGGCCGCACCCAGCCGGACACTGGCCCCCAGCGACGCGCACAAGGCCGCCAGGCAGAGGAGGAGGGATCGTGATCGCGGTAGCATGATCTTCCCGGGCAGAGACCACTCGGACTGCAGACAAAAGATTGAACCATCTGTCGGGTTTGGGGGCCAGAGGAAAGTTGCCGCAGGGGGCTTTTTGGGAGAAAGCCGTTCTGGTCACACCGACCGGGGCCAGCAATATTGCCCGGTTCGATTCGAGTCGCGAGAATGCAGGCATGAATCCCCCCGAGCAATCCCATCCCCGCCATGCCGCCTGGCAGGAACTGTGTCAACTGCGGGGGGCTCCCGAGTTGATCGCCGAAGTGGACCAACTTCCTTCCGGACAGGAACTGGTCGCCCAGACCGCGTTGCGGCGGCGGTGGCCCGACGCTTTGGTGCGGGGGGCCTTTGCGTTGGTTGAGTGCCGTCGCCGGGCCCGGGACAAGTTCTCCCGGGCCGACGCCATGTGGTTCGACCGCAAAGGGCTCGAACAGGCGACGGCCGAAGCGGTGGCCGCCCATAAGGCGGAGCGCTTCGCCGGCGATGTGCTCGATCTCTGTTGTGGAATCGGTGGCGATGCGCTGGCGTTGGCGTCTCGGGCCCGGGTGACGGGGGTCGATTTCGATCCGGTCAACTGCCAGCGGGCCGAGTGGAATTCGGAAGTTTATGGGGTGTCCAACAACCTGACAGTGGATTGTCGGGATGTGACCACGGTGTCAGTGGACCGACGGTTGGTGCATCTGGATCCCGATCGACGTCAATCGGGACAGAAGGCGGTTCGGCTCGAAGATTATGTGCCCGGGCCCGATTATCTGTTGCACCTGATGCAGTCTGCGGAGGGAGGGGCCATCAAGCTCAGTCCCGCTTCCAACTTCGTGGGACGTTTCCCCGAGGCCGAAATCGAGCTGATCAGCCTGCGGGGAGAGTGCAAGGAAGCCACCGTATGGTTTGGCAGCCTGGCCGGCTCCGAACCCTGGCGGGCCACCATTCTGCCCGAGCGAATCAGCGTGGCGGGGCATCCCCTCGAGCATGTGGCCGACCAATCGTCGCCGCGGGCCTATCTTTATGATCCGGACCCCGCGGTGGTGCGGGCGGGGTTGGTCGACCTCGTGGCCAATCAACTGGGCTTGGCAAGGCTGGATGATCGGGAGGAATACCTCACCGGCGACACCGTGGTTCATTCTCCCCTGGTGCGGGGGTTCGCCGTGGAGGCGGTACTTCCCAACAATCCCTCGGACATCCGAAACCACTTCCGCACCTCCCGGTTTGGACAGGTGGAAATCAAGTGCCGTCACATTCCCATTCAGGCCGAAGACCTGCGCCGGCGATTGCCTCTGCCGGGTCACGAGCCTGGGGTGCTGATCTTCGCACGGCTTGCCGGCCGGGCGCGCGCTGTGGTGGCCCGGCGGCTCGATACCTGAACGCCCGCGGGCCCGCCTCGCCTGACCCTGCGTCTCCACCCTGTAATGCCAGGCCCTGTATCGCCACGCCCTGTATCGCCTGAGCGACCGTGTGGCCAGGCATCCGTGGCTGACCGGACCTGTTCAGCGGGCACTGCGCAAAACCGTGGGCAGTCCCGCCAGGACTGCCCACAAAAGTCGTCGTGTCTTGCTTCGCCTCGTTGGTGGCGCTGGGCTTTCCCAGAGCCGACCGACGAGCTCATTCCTTCGCCTGTTTCCAGGGGAAGAAGTCAATGCGCACGGGGGTAATGGCACCCCGGGCCGCCACTCCATCCTGCCAGGGGAACGTGTACGCCGCGCATTTGCCGGAGGTCAATTCGGCAATGTAAATGACCCCCGAGGCAAACGCCGGTCCTCCCTGATTGGTCAACTGGCCATTGCCCGTCGCCACTGCGTACTTGGCCTTGGCTCCCGGCTGGAGTTGAAACTCGCGCGTGAGGTCAATCAGGTAAAAGGCGGCGAACTTGCGGGCCTGACGATTCAGAACCGCACCCCGCATTTGCCCGGTCTGGAAATCGAGAATGAACACCGCATCGATCGGGTCGGCGATGCCCGCGGCCTGGTTCCCCACCGGCACAGTGAAGATCGCAAAATCCTGATCTCGATCCGAGTTCGTGGCAAAGGCGGGTTCATGAGGCCATAGCCAAGCCAGAGTCAAACCGGCCAACAGGCCCAGACCCAGCCACACCATGCGTTGATCCGATGACTTTCGCATCCAGTCGACTCCTGCAGAAAGGTCGCGAGAGAGGTGTTGTCGCGTCGGTGACAGTCCCCCCGCCGAGGGACCA
>JBKCTR010000519.1:0-5440 GCA_046318755.1 Planctomycetaceae bacterium | reverse complement strand
TCGAGCAGTTCGGCCCCCCGCCGACACTGGCAGTCGGCCAGCCGGGTGATCCCGTCGAGGAACGTGTGGGTCTCGTGAAACAGCCCCGCCAGCAACACCCGGTGCGACATGAACCCTCGGCCTCAGTCAAAGACACGTTGGCTGGCCGCGAATGACAGCCGAACCATGGTCCCTGTTGTGGCCGGTGGTCCCCCAAAAGTCCAGCGCAGGCGACGTTCCCGCCACGCCGTCTCATGGGGTCAGGCGGCGGAGGGGGACCACTGCGTCCGGTCTGTCACCTGCTCCGCCGACTCCGCCAGCAGGCACCGCAGTTCGCACCCCACGAGAGGGCGGATCACGTCGCGCAGCGCCGCCCCACGTGGCCAGTCGCGAGCCGTCAGCAGGCGGGAGGTCAGCGCGGCCAATTCGCGGGGCAGCTCGGGAACGTGCCGACGCAGCTCGGCAGTCAACGTGGCCAGGTCGTGGGAACCGTCCGGCATCGTCGTCCCCGACAGCAACCGCCACATCAGACGCCCCAAAGCCTGCAGATCGTGTTCGCGACGCTGGGTCAGCCGACCCGTCCCTTGGGCCGAGAGGGTCGCGAGTCCTCCCGCCGTCGATTCAAGCCACGGCGATTCCAATTCATCGCGGAAGGCGGCCGAGAGATCGACCAGCGTCACTTCCCCCTCGGGAGACACCCGCACATGGTGGGGAGCAATCGCCCCATGCAGCCATCCGCTGGCGAGCAACGCCTCCATCCCCTGGGCCACCTGGCGGAGAATCCAGACGGCACTTCCCAAAGGAAGCAGGGGCGTTCGCGCCAGGCGGGTATCCAGGGACTCGCCCGGCAACCACCGCAGCCGCAGTCCAGGAGGATCCTCGGCCCGGGGTGCCTCTGCCAGCGCGACCACGTGGCGATTGTTCACCCCGGCCAGCACGCGCCGCTCGAGCTCGAGACGCTGGCCCAAGGGGGAATCGGCACTCGACGGAACGCGCAAACCTTTCCAGCAGATTTGCTCTCCGGTCTGGCGCTGGCGGGTCTGCCAGATCTCGGTCTGCAGAGTGCGGTGCACGAGACGGATCAGTTCCAGGTCGCGGGGAACCGTACCCGCGGCGGGCTCTGTCTCTCGAACTGTCTCGGAAGACTGCATGAAATCTTTGCCCAAATCTCCCAGGCCGTCCGTTGATTGTCAGTCCGGTCCCGCGCGGGAGACACCCCGAGTTATCGACCAGCCACAAAAACCGGCTGCAGGGTTTTGGGGAACGCCGGGGTCAGCCGGTCTTGCCGCGTCGGGTGAGTCAATCGAGACGATTGTGTCCGGCGATTCTGCGTTCGTGTCACAAGGTCGCTCGGTCGGTCAACGGCTTTCCATCACCTGCGGAAACATGTCCCGCCACGGCATCGGGCAAGATCAGGGCGGCAACCAGAATGTTGTCGGCAAAGCCTGGTCGACGGAGCTGCTGCGTCTGGTGCCGCACCGGGGACAGGAAGGGATGTACGATTTCCTCAAGAACTGGCGGCGAGGCTGGCGGGAGAACCTCGGGGTGCCGCCACGAGACTGCCGCACGACCTGGTGAGCCGGTACGACTCGTTGATCAGTTCTCCGGAGTTTCTGTGCCGTGGCTGGCAGGATGGCTCGAAACCACACAAAGCCTGTCGGAAGACCACGATGGCCCACTTCGACATCTTTGGGCAAGGCTGGAACAGACAATCGGCTCGACCGGTCGCGGCGTTTGGCGCACCGTTCGATTATCACAAACACCAAAACGAAAGTTGCTGAACTAGTCGATCGTCAGCGATAGAGGAAACCAGCCCTACATTCTCGGTCACACCCGGTCCGTGACGAATCGGAAAGATTATTGGTTTTCAACTGGGTGACAGATTACAACTAATCGCCTTGCCCACACACCAAGGATTGGGTCGCGTTTCGCGGCCGGTCCTTGTTGGAACGCTGGCGTCGCGGCTGTCAGGAACAGCGACTGGCGACCGGGATCAACGGCCGGCGGCGGGTGTTTCTCCAGGGGGGGAAAACCTGCGAATTGCGGGAATCTCAATCGACCGGCCTGAGCGGTTTTTCACGGGAGTGTACGATCATGCGGATGGGTTCCTGGGCGGAATGGGTGCGGAGTTGGGTACGGCGGGGGGCTGGGCGAGACAGCGGTTCCCTTCGACGGCGGCCAGGGCAACTCCGGCGGACCTCCTTTCGGGAGGTGGTGGAGGTCCTCGAAACACGGGTTCTGCTCGTGGGGGATTCGTTTGAAAGCAACAACACCTGGCAGACCGCCACCGATCTGGGAGTGATTCCCGGCGTCCACCGTGGGGGGCTCAGCATCGATGTTGCCGCCGATGAAGACTGGTATCGCTTCGAGCTGTTGCGCACCGACGACGTCGCCTTCCAGATCGCCTTCAACTCGGCCGCAGGCAGCCTGTCTTTCGATTTGGTCCGGGTGCTCGACACCACGCCGACTGTCGTCGGTTCCTCAACGGCCAACACCCTGGGGGCCGGGTTGACAGCCGCCGGTCTCGCGGCCGGCTCGTACTACCTGCAGGTGATTGGTGGAGGCAACACCAACACCTACTCCCTGGCGATCGATCCCGCCACCAGCAGCGGGACCCGCGTGCTGTATGTCAACGACACCAGCACCGCCAACGACTTCTACACCACCGCCGTGGGGAACAGCTCGAACACCGGGCTGAGCCCCGCCTCTCCCAAAGGTTCGATCCAGCAACTGCTCGATGCCTACACCCTCGGTCCGAATGACCTCGTGCTGGTGGATACTGGAACCTACACGGGAACCGTCGTGGCGACCGGCAACGATGAGGGGATCACCTTCGCCGGTTCCCCCGGGATCAGCCGATTGAACGGGACGTTCGAGATGGCCGATTCCGACTACAACACCTTGTACCTGTTGACCCTGGGGGGCACGGGCACATCGCTCTTCATCCATGAGACGGCGGTCGATGTCACCAGTAACACGACCCTGCGACGTTTGCGAGTCTTGTCGTCCTCCACGGGAATCCGAATCAGTGGGGGGGCAGGACACCTGTTGGCTGACAGTGTCATCGAGGGGAGCGGCAGCTATGGAATCGACGCCAACCCAGCCAGCCTTACACTGTTGCGGAACACCATCTCCGGGCGAAGTTATGGCGTTCTTCTTTCGGGATCGAGCGGCTCTTTAATCGAAGGAAACAACATCGCCGCCACGACCTATGCCCTCTACACCTCCAGCGTCAGCAATCTGTCGGTGGTCAACAACGACCTCCATCATGCGCAATATGGACTGATGGTCTGGTCTGGTACGGTACTGGTCTCCGGAAACCGGTTATACAACAACAATTCCGGGGCGTATTCCTACGTCGCCTCGACGGTCTTCCGAGGGAACTCGGTCTACGCCAACACCATCGGGCTCGCCGGCTATGGCACCTTCGGCGGAGCCGACTGGTCCGCTACGCAGGTCAATCTCATCTCCAACAACACGACGGGGATCCGCACCGAATCTACCACCTCGGGACAGACGGTCGCCTTCAATCGACTCACGGGAAACCAGGTCGCCATCGAGCCGGGCAGCGCCACCACAATTCGCAACAACATCCTGGTCGACAATGCCACCGGGATTCTCGCCAAAGGCATCACGAACCTCGGGGTGGTCAACAACACGATCGTCACCGCCTCCGGGACGGGCATCCGGTTGCAGCAGTCCACGTCCAACGCCACGCTGCGGAACAACATTCTTTCAACCACCAGTGGCACGGGACTTTCGGTGGCCACCGACAGCCAGCGAGGCTTTTCCAGCGACTACAACAACCACTCCACATCCGCGTCGGCCACCCTGGTCTGGTGGCAGAAGCCCTTTTTGGATTTGTTCGACTGGCAGATCGAGGCCGACTTCGACCGACACTCGATTGGAACCACCAGCCTCGCCCCCACCCGCGACGCGCCGCAGTTTGTGTCGGCCGCGACGGGAGACTATCGGCTGCTGGCCACGTCGACCAGCATCGATGCGGGAGATCCCGCCGATACGTTCTCTGCCGAACCAGGAGTCAACGGCCGCCGGATCAATCTGGGGGCGCACGGAAACACAGTCGACGCCACCGAGTCGGCCCCCCGGTCACTGCAGCTCGAATATCCCGAGTACTACGCGGACTGGCCCGCGGCCGAAGGCCGTCCAATTCTCTGGCGGACGCACGACGTCGGCACTGCGAATGGCAAGTTGTCGGGTTCGGTCCGCCTGGACCTCTATCGGCAAGGGACAGGGCACGTTGCCCAGATCGCCGTCGTGCCCGCCGCCGACGGCAGCTATGGCTGGAGTCCCGAGATGTCGGGCATCGTCGGCTCGCTGGGAGACCGGTACTGGATCCAGATCAGCTCCCTCGATCATCCCACCCTGGTCGACACTTCCCGCGAACTGTTCTCGGTTCCTCCAAATGGCACCAGTTACTACGTCAACGATGCCTCGACGACCGACGATGCTTGGGCGACCGCCGTCGGCAACAACCGCAATACCGGGAAGAGTCCCGGAGATCCCAAGGCCAACCTGTTGCCGCTGCTGCGGTCGTATGACCTGGGGCCGGCGGACGTGGTGCGCATCGACACTGGCAGCTACATCCAGGTACGGAATGTGCTGCTGAGTGGCAATCCCGATGTGGGGAATGACGAGGGGGTCACCCTGATGGGTCCCGCCGACCCGGCCAAGGTGGCCCGTCTCGATCGGGCCAATACTTCCACCGGCTCGACCAACATCGAGTTGAATGATGCCGATTACGTCACTCTCCGCAACCTGTCGCTGGTCGGAGCGGAGGTTGGGCTGTGGGTGCGGAATGGCAGCACGAATTTCCGGGGAGAACGTCTCGTGTCCTCGGGGAACTGGTCGCACGGTTTCGTACTGGACTCCGACGCCACGGGAGCGGTGGTCGACGCGCTCACAGCTTCTGGAAACGGTGGAGACGGCATCCGCATTCAGACTTGGGTCGAGAGCGTCAGCAATGGTCTGGTGCAAGGCAATTCCGGAATCGGCATTTCGCTCTCGACGGGGTCCGGGACCCGCGTCGAATCCAACCGTGTCTTTGGCAATCGGACCGGGATCCAGGTCTCTGGCGGAATCACCGTCGGAAATGCCAACCTGGCGGCTGGGCTCGGCAACCTGGTCTACGACAATACCGAGACCGGCATCTCTGCCGGAAGCAACACTCTCGTGATTGGAAACACCGTTTGGGGACACACCTCCAACAGCGGCGCTGGAATTGAGTTGTCGGGCAACGCCGTGGTTCGTGACAATGTGGTATTTTCGAACAAAACCGGGATTCTTGGCAATTCGTACGCCAGCGGCGAGATCTCGCGCAATCGGGTCTATAACAATTCCCAGTCTGGCATCCGTGTCAGCTCGAGCACCGCGGTCAGCGGCAATGTGGTGTACTCCAATGTCTCGGGAATCGCCGCGGGCAGCAACTCTTATGGCCGCT
>JBKCTR010000518.1:0-11509 GCA_046318755.1 Planctomycetaceae bacterium | reverse complement strand
GGCATTCCCCCCGGCCCCGGCCGCCCCAAGGCTGACCGACACCGACGTCGGAACCACCTCGACATCGAATGCGGATTTCGAGCTGGTCTGCAGAGCGATGTTGCCGCCGGCGGCGTTGACCGTCGCCGACTCCGCGACGGTCTGCACGGTCGTGGTGTCGGTGATGGTTCCCCGAGAGACCCCCACCGAGGCTCCAGACAGGCCAATCGTGCCGGCCCCCGTCCCCACGTTGCTGGTGACGTCCGGCTGGTAGCTGGCCTGCACCGACACACCGTTTTGTCCCGCACCGTTGGGCTGCGAGACGACGTTGGCCCCGTTGACGATCCCGGCGAGCACCTGCACACCGCCGACGGTGGCGGGACCGAGCGAGGTGATCGCGTTGGCACCCGAGCCGGCGAGGGCCAGGCCTTCCCCAATGTCAGTGCTCGCGGCGACCGCCACCGCCATCGAGGTGGCGGTGGGAGCCGAGTTGGCGGCTATCGTCACTGGACCGGTGACCGTGACCAGGGTCCCAGCGGGGGTCGTTCCCGCCGGTGGGTTCAGGGTCCCCACGTACGCCTGGGTCGAGTTGTTGATGGTGTTCTGGGTCACAACGGCGCCGACCGCCAGGCCGACGCCATCGCCAACAATTCCCCCGAATCCCCCGGCTCCTGCTGAGGCGCTGATGTTGGCCTCGTCCGTGGCCGTCACCTGCAGCGCGTCGTCATTGCCATTCCCCTGCGACAGCACGCTGCCCCCGGTGAGGCTGGCCACCGTTGAATTGGTGACTTTGTTGTACGCGGCCGCGCCCGAGCCGGCCGTACTCGCCCCGGCGTCGACCGCTTCGAGCCCCAACGCGACACCATACGCGATCGACTCGATGGAGGCCTGCGACTCGGCCGCAACCGAGACGCTCCCGGTGGTGGTCACGGTGGAGTCGATAATCTGGGCCTGCACCGTGGTCGCCACGGTGTTGGTTCCCTGGGCGGCCCCGACGGCCATTCCAATCTGGAAACCCGTGGCTTCACCCAAGGTCAAGCCCACTCCGCCGGCGTTCGAGTAGAGCACCGAGTTGTCGCTGGCCGAAACCGAGAGTGAACCGGCCGAGACTGTCGCCTCATCGACCTGGGCCGAGATCGTGTATGTCCTGGTATTGGTGATCCCCGCGCCGGCCCCGGCCGCGACAAGGGGACTGGCCAACCCATCCACGCTGAACGCTCCCGAGCCGGCCACCGCCACCGCGTAGGCATTCCCCTGGCTGCTCGCGGGTTCCGCCCTGGCCGCGACGGCGACTGATCCCCGGCTTTGGAGGGTGGCCCCGTCTACGATTCCGGCGGTCACGCTGCCGTCGATCGTGTTCTCACTCAGTGAGACCCCGACCGACACCGCCACGTCCACCTTCAATCCTCCCACGAACGACCCGGCCCCCGAACCGGCGATCACGGAATTCTGGTCGTCGGCCTCGATCGTGGCGGAATCCAACCCCTGCACCGCGGTAGATGACCCGGCAACCTGCGCGGTGACGGTGGAAGTGACCTCGTTGACAGCCGAAGAGCCCGCACCGCCGAGACTGAGCAGGGTCTCTTCGTCGGCCAGCGACAGCACACCCGCGACCCCGACTGCCACCGACTGAATCGTGGCGACGGAATTGGCTGCGACCGACAGGGAACCGGGATTCGCCGCAGACATCTGAATCTGGGCCCCTTCCGTGATGAGAGCGGAGGTCTCCAGCGTCACGTCATTGCTGGACAGGGCCGCCCCCACCGAGACGGCCAACAACAGCGGCAATTTGTTGCCTCCCGCAGCCTCGCTCGTGTAGCCGGCGAAAGCCAGCCCCCCAGCCCCGGCATTGCTGGTGGTCAGATTCTGGGCGCTGATGGCCACCCCCCCCGCCCCAGTGATGCTTGCCGTTCCCCCCTCAAGTTGTGCATTCACCGATTGATACACGGTATTGAGCGACTGGGCCCCGACCCCCGTCCAAGGGAGTGAGGTGTTCGCGGAGTATTGCCCCGCTCCGGCCGCGGTCGCAGCGGTGCTGTCGACAGTCGAGACAGCCGAGATCTCCAGAGCCTCTCCCCCACCATTCTCGCCGGTCAGGTTCAATGTTGAATCGACGACCTCGGCCAGCACGCGATTGGGTGTCCCGGTGCTGCCCAGAGTGTTCTCGGCAATCGAGATGCCCATCGCCGCCGAGAACAAGGCCTGGCTCCCCGTCGGGCTGATCTGGATGGCCAGCGTCCCGGCACTCGCCTCGACCGACGTGTCATCGGTGGCTGTCACCTGGAGTGCCTCGGACGACACGGTGCTGTTCGTCACTTCCGCCGACACCGAGCTGTTGACGGTGTTGCCTGCGCCAGAGCCGGCGCCAGTGAACTCCGCCAAGGCCCCCGTGGTGGTGAGGGTGAACGAGACCCCCGTCGCGTTGGACGTGACTGTCGCGTTGGCGGCGGCGGCCACGACAACGGGGCCCGCTGCGGCGTTGAGCGTGGCCTGACTGACCTCGGCGGTCACGGACTGATTGACGGTGTTGACCGCGGCAGCGGCGGCGGCAGAGAACGCCACGTACGCCGGCGATCCCTCCTTGAGCAGCAGCGACAGATCGATCTGACCCGCTCCCGAACCAATCTGCGAGGCGTCGTTCGCCTCGACGGTGATGCCCCCCGGGGCGGTGACCGTGGTGGAACCTGCGGTGGTTCCCGCAATCTGGGAGGTCACCGTGCTGTCGATGGTATTGACGGTGACGGCGGTCCCGGCGCTGATGGCCGCATCATCGCCCCCTTCTCCCGTACCGCTCACGGCCTGGCCCCCCGCGGCGCCGGTGCTGATGAGCCGCGCGCTGGTCGCCTCAACCGTCACCGTCGACCCGGCTCCCGTGCCGGTGACCGTCGAGTTCGCGATCTGCGCGAGCACGCTGGCCGTCACCGTGTTCTGGGTGACCGAGGCCCCGACGGCGGCCTGCAGGGAGATATTCTCCGCCTGTGCGGGTGTCAGCAGCACCGCCAATGAGCCCGCCCCGGAGATGATCTCGGAGTTGTCGCTGGCCAGCACCAGCACGTCTCCGGCAGTTGTTACGCTCGATCCGTTCGTGATCTGCGCTGACAGATCCCAGCCCGAGATGGTGTTGAACGTCATCGAGAAATCGCCATCGACGAGCGCATTGCTCACGTCGGCCCCCACGGCGAAGGAGTAGAAGTTGTTGCTTCCGTCGTAGAGGGGGAGATTCAACTGGCCGAAATCATTGAGCTGCTGTTGATTGTCGTCGGGCGGGGGACCGGAAATGGTGACCAGTTGCACGTCCCCCGCGCTGAGGTGGACCGTCGAATCATCGATCTGTGCATTGGCCGAACCGGTGACGGTCAGCGTGGTGACGGCTGCCCCCGCGCTGAGGTACGACGACTTGTCGCCATTCGTGTTGTACAGCACGTTGCCCGCCACTGAGATCACCATGGGCGACAGGGTGGCCTGCAGCGACAGCCCTGCGTTCGGGGCCGTCGAGGTGCTGGTGATCTGCGAGCCCTGGTTGATGACGACATTCGCGGTGGCCGACAGCAGCGTGTTGGTGAACTGTCCACCCAGAGCGACGCCCGGTTGCCCGGCCATCACACCGGCCGAGAAGGCATACAGGCTCGAAGTCGACTGGGCGGCCAGCGTGATCGCCCCGTCCACCACGCTCAGGTTCGAATCGGAGACCTGGACGCTCGCGTTGGCCTCCACGTCATTGAGGGCTCCCGACAGGCCAATGCCAATCCGGAAGCCGCCATTCCCGCCGTGGTCTCCGCCGACGGCTTTCAGGGTGGGGATGTTCAATGAACCCGCCACCGCCAGGATCAGGCTGTCTTCGACCGCAGAGGCGGAGACTCCGGTCAAACCAGTCCCCGTGACGCCGGTCACAACCACCGCCGAATTCAATTCGACGATGTTGTAGGCGATCGACCCGGCGACAGAGAGGGCGGAATTGCCGAGTGTCCCCCCGGTTCCCCCCGCCGCGAGCGCCAGCACGGTGAGGTCGCTGGTCGCGGAAAGATCGAGGGCGAAGTCGGTGATGGTCACGGCATTCAGACCCGCCGTGACGTTGGAGGTGACATTGGTGATCGCCACCGAGCCGGCCATCCCCACCGAAGTCGGTTGGGAACCCGCACTGATCTGTGCCCAGCCTCCCGTGGATGCCACCACCGTGGTGGTGTCGCTGGCGGACACCTTCAGCGTGCCCCCTTGCCCTGCGAGGGTGCCGCTGTCGTTGATGAAGGCGGACACGATGTCGGTCACCTGAGCCACCGCCACATCTCCCGAGATCCCCACTCCGAAGCTGCTGCCCGAGGCCTGATTCGCGGCCCCCGCAGGCACCGGATTGGCCGCCCCCGCGTTGTGGGCATTCCCATGGGCGTTGGCTGCCCCTCCGGAAGGGAACGCACCCGACAGGGCGAAGGGCAAGATGTCGCCGGTGGCCGTCGCCGACACCGTCACATCGTCCAGGCCTCCCATTTGGGATTTCAAAGGAGGTGTTCCTGAGGGGGTTCCAATCTCCGCGATCACAGTCCGGTTGACATCGAGCAGGGCGACGCTGGCACCAACACCCACATTGGCGGAGGCCAGCGCCTGCCCCGCGATCTGGGTGATCAGCGTCTGATCGTTCGCCGAGACTGTCACGTCCCCCGTGCCACCCGGGTTCGCCTGCACGACGAGCACGGGTCCCGTGGTGGTTCCACTCGTTTGAACCGGCAGGATCCGCGCCACCGTCTGCTGCTCGGGAATCTCGATCATTCCCAGCGTCCCCATGGCGCCAAAATTCGTCGCCGTCCCCCCCGCCTCCACCAACTGCAGCAGATTGAGAGCGGTGCTGGCCCCCACACTCAGCCCCCCCGTTCCGAAGTACACCGTCGTCGGTTGGGTGACCGGATCATTCGCCGGGTCCACGCCTCCCAGCAGCGCCTCGGTGTCATTCCGGAGAACGAGATCGGTAAACGATCCACCGAAGACGTTGGTGCCGGAGGGAAACGCCAGCAGCTTGTTCCCCTTGCTGGCCAGCTTTTGCAATTTCGAAACCTTGTTGAAGGGCCACGAATTGAAGATGCCGGTCGAATGCGACACCATCAGCGCGTTGACGGTGCTTTGCTGGAACCGGGTGTTGGCATTGACCGTGACCGGCTGCGACGTCACGGTCATTCCCGCGAGCTGCGCATTGTTGGTGTTGATCTGTGCTCCGGCCGCGATCTGGGCCAGGCAGGTATTCGTGTAATCGACGAAATTCAGAGCCGTGCTGATCGAATTCTTGAGCCAGGCCTCCGACAGATTCCGGTGATTGGAGCCTTCCGTAACCCACACATTCGTCGGCATCTCCAGCTTGAACATGTCGAGGTAATCGCTCAACGTCGGAGGCGGATACTCAATCTCGGCCTCGACGGCGACCCCGGATCCGCCAGTCACCTGGGCCCCCGGCGCGATCCACGCCTCGCTGGTATTGTGCACCTTGGTGATGTCGAGAGCGACGGCAATCCCCATGTTGTTCATCTTGCCGACCGTCACCCCTCCCTTGGCTTTGCTCTTGAGTTTCTCCTCGAGCTGGCTGGACACGGTGATCGAGCCGGGTGACAGCAGGTTCGCCGTGCTCCCCACAATCGCCTGCACGTTGTTGTTGATCAGCACGCCATTGACCGAGCCGGCGTACATGTTGCCGGCATCACCCTGGTTGACCTGCTGTGTCGTGGGCTTGTTGATCTTGGCCGACGGCCATTTCTTTTTGGAGGCGATCAGGTTATAGACACGCGCCGTCAGAAGATTTCCCGAGGTGGGCAAGGAAGCCATGGGACAGGTACTTCCCAAGCCGGCGCTGGCCCCGGTATCGTCCTTCGACTCCAACCGCGCGCGAATCAGAATGCCCGACGAATCAAAAACCGGCGACAGGGTCTGCCCGGACCCGGACATCAGGTTGATCGATGCCAGCCCCAGCAATTGGATGTTCTGCAGCGGGACCACCACCGCAGGGGAAGCCAGTGCGTTCGCCGCGCTCGCAGCCAGCCCCAGGACGACCGAACCGGGTTGGCCCAGACTCGGTTGCACCGCGTAGTAGACGGTGCCATTCGAGAGGCCATAACTGGGCTGGCCCCACGAGTCGTTGAAGGTCAGCGCATCGCCCGTCTGCAACGGGATCGAAAAGACCTGGATCAACCAGGGATTGTCGCTCGTGCCCCCACCGGAAACCCAGGCGGCCACCCCACTCAGGCTGTTGAGCGCGGCCGCCACCTGCCCGGCTGTCGCATTCCACGGAATGTCGGGCGTCGTCAGCGTCTGGCTGCCGACAGTCAGACTGAGGGTGATCGTGCCCGACGTCGCCGTGGTCGAGACGGTCTGGGTGGCCTGCGGAATGCCTTCGGAAGTGCTCGCGGCGGCGAACAATTGTGAGGAATCAGCACTCAGAGTGTCAATTCCGGTTCCGACGAGGGTCCAGGGATCGTTGAAGACGCCCGATCCCAGGACTCCCCACACGTCGACCCCCGACAGTTGGTTCAGAGCAGCCGCCACCTGCTCGGCTGTGGCGTCGAATGGCAATGCTGCCGTGGTCTGGACCTGCCCGGAACCCGAGACGACCGACAGGGTGAAGGTTCCGAAGCCGGCATCATTCCACAGTTCCAGCGCGGGGACGGAGGTCGTGGCGTTTTGCGATTCCGCCACAGTCGCCCCAGCGGCCGGCGTCAGTGCCGAATCATTCGTCGACAGCCCCGCCAGTCCCGATCCGAACAATTGCCACGGGTTCGCGCTGGTTCCGGCCCCCGTCACCGAAACGCTCACACCAGTCAGGGCGTTCAACGCGGCGGCCAACTCGGCTGCCGTGGCGTTCCAGGCCAGCGCGGCGGTGGTCTGCGTGGTCTCATTCACCGGGGTCACAGTGATGGAGAAGGTCCCCCCGGCGGCGTTGTTCCACAAGTCGAGTACGCCGGCCGTGGTGGAGTTGGTCCAGCTCGTAATTCCCAGACTCAACTGGCTGGAATTCAAAGACACACTCGAAACATCCTCCGCCAGGATCGTCCAGGGATTCGTGGATGTCCCCGACCCGGTCACCGCCCAGACATCGCTGCCCTTCAGCGCATACAGGGCGGAGTAGACCTCCTGCGCGGAGGCGCTCGCCGGGATTGGCACTGTCGTGTACGTGTTGCCGTTCCCCTCGGTCACGGTGATCGAGAAGCTGCCGCTGGAGGCATTCGTCCAGATCTGCTCGGCGGTCTCCGCACCATACGCGATGACAGAAACGGCGGGAGGCGCAGACACCGTATTCACATACTGACCATTCAGCAGTTGCGAGTCATCGGTGCTCAGCCCCGTGATCCCGGTGCCGTAGATGACCCAGGGACTGGAACTGGTCCCCGCCCCCGTCACCCACACGTTCACCCCCGACAGGGCATTCAGCGCACTGGCCACCTGGCTGGCACTGGCGGACCAGGCCAAAGCCGATGTGGTTGCCGTCTGGCCAGCTCCCGTGCTGACCGTGATCGTGAAAGTCCCCCCCTGGGCGTTGTTGGAGAGGTTGACGACCCCCACCGAGGTTGTGTTCGCCCAGGCCATGGCGGGACCACTCGAGAGGTTCGAGTCATCCGTGGAAACCTCGTTGAGCCCGGTGCCGCTGATCAGCCAGGGAGAGGTCGGGAGACCCGTTCCGGTGACCGTGACACTCACGCCGGTCAGGGCGTTCAGGGCAGCCGCCACCTCGTCGGCCGTCGCATTGAAATCCAGTGCCGCCGTCGTCAGTGCCGAACCGCCGGCGGTCGGAGTCACCGAGATGGTGAACGTGCCGCTGTGGGCGTTGTTCGCAATCTGCACGCTGCCGGAAGCGACACTCCCGACCGTCGCCGTCCCTCCCACCAGATTGCCCTGGTTGGCGCTCAAGGTGGCGGTCGCCGAGGTGGGCAGCGCCACCATCACCAGGTTGTTGGCGGCGTCGAAACCGGTGGCCAGATAGTCATTCCCGCTGCCGTCGGTGAACGACTGCTGTTCGGTGAAGGAAACCAGCGTGGCACTGGACTGCGTGGTGCTCAGCCCCAGCACATACTGCGGAAAATTCGACTGGAAATACTGGTTCGGCTGATTGAAGACGTAGTAGGTCTGCCCGTCCACCAGCCCGTCAATCGGCTTGCCCGGAACCGCCTGGTAGACCACGGCGGTCCCGTCGATCAGCCCGGGGTCGATGTCATAGACCAGTCCGACCCCCGGCTGGAAGTTCCCGATCGACTGTGAGTAGACGGGGGTGATGATCCAGGGATCCCCGGCCGTCCCGGAACCTGTCACCGAGGTCGCCACACCCGAGACCGACTGAATGGCGGCGGTGATCTCAGCGGCGGTTGCGTTATAGGCCAGCGCGGCCGTGGAGAGAGTCTGTCCATTGGCCGTCAGATTCAGCATGTACGAGCCCCCCGTGGCCGAGTTGGACAGGCTCTGGGAGACCGAGACCAAGGTGGACGAGCCGTCGGTCAGTGAGTCGGTCGTTCCAGTGATCAGAGCCTGCGTCGAACCGGAGGGGGGAGTGATCACCCAGGGATCCGCTGGAGTTCCCAACCCGGTGACGGTCACCGTGATGGCACTGGCTGTCTGAATGGCGGTGGCCAACTGGGCGGCCGTGGCGTTGTAGGGGATGGCCGCCGTCGTGAACCCGGTGCCGCTCACCGTCAGGTTCAACACGAATGTGCCGCTGGCGGCGGTGTTGTACAGCCCCTGCGCCAGGGAACTCCCCAGGGTCGACACGCCACCGGTGAGAGTGTCGGTCACACTCGCGATGAGTGACTGATTGCTGAAGAGTGTCTGACCGCCGGGCGCGCCCAGCGTGGGCATCGCGTTCTCGACCGCCGGGTTGGCCGCTGCCGCCTGGCTGGCCGACGCGGCCAGTTGAATGATCCCGGGGGTCGCGGGATTTACCACCGCGTAATAGGTCACGCCGTCAACCAGTCCACTGAACTGCAGTCCGAGCGCCTGGGAATAGACCAGGGGGGCGCCATTCGTGAGTTGGCCAATGATGGCCGACTGGTTGGGGGTCGGATACGACACCTGACCGGTCCCTGTTCCCTCGGTGGGGAAATTCAGATCGATCGCGCTGTTGGAGAGCTGGAAGGTGGAGATCTGGTAGACCGTTCCATCCGCGGCGGTGAGCAGCGGATTGGTATTCAGCAGCAGGACATTGCCGCTGGAGTCGAGCAGCTCGATCGTATACGGGTTGTCGTCGGTCGCCTGCGAATTGACGACCTGGACGGTGTAGGTTCCCGCCGGCAGGATCCCCAGGTAATTGCCGTTGGAATCGCTGTAATTGATGACATTCCCGGCCAGCGGAGTGTACGTGACCGACTCGCCCGTGGTGAACAGCGGATTGCCGTTGGGCCACGTGCCGAAGCCGTAAGAGATCTGCCCCGAGGAATCGTCGGCAACCAGCACGATGGGCAGAGTGCCGTTGGAGGAGGTCAGCGTGGGATAGCCCGTGCCGAAGGAAATCGGCTGACCGTTGAACGCATTCTCGTAGGTCGACGCCAACTGCAGGCTGTTGGGAGTCCCGGGATTGCTGATGACGTAGTAGATCACATCCGCGAGCAGTCCGGGAATACTTCCCGCCCCCGGGCCCGGGTTGTAGAAGACCGCATCACCGGTGGCGTAGCCGGTGGCGCTGGGAAAGACGAGACTGTCCGACGCGAAGTTGACGACGAGGTCGGGATTGAAGGTCAGCGTGGGGAGAAGAGCCTCGGAACCTGCCGTGATGGAACCATTCACGATGGCCTGGACGTTGGCCGAGGTCTGCGTGTACGCGAAGCTCGTCCCCACCAGGCCATCTTTGAACGAATCGGTGCTGACCTTGGCGCCACTTTCGTTTTTGGCGCTGGCCTCCACGAAGACAGTCTCCCCGGCGGTGATGCTCGATCCCTGATCGACCCGCACGATCGAGGTCGTGTTCAAAATGGAAATACCCAGCGCCGCCGCGATCGTGTTGGGATCGACGTCGGGGATCTTGCTGGTCACATTCTTCGCCGCATCGGCGAGTGCCTGGGTGGTGTTGATGGTCGAGGTGGTGATCGACACCGAGCCGAGGGCATTGATGGTCGCATTCGACTGCAGCTCGGCTGTGGCACTGGCGTCGGTGTAGCTGTAGGCCCCGGCAAATCCCAGGGTTTGGTTCGTCAGGCCCTTCGAGGCAATGGCTGTCCCGATCAGACCCGTCAGCAGGTCGCCAAACACCGCCTGCGAACTGGCGTACGGGGTCGATTGGGCGGCCACAATCACAGAGCCCGTGCTGGTGATCGCGCTTCCCGAGCCGATGGTGATCGCCGCCGTGGGCTGCTTGACCAGGATCGAGAGCGGCAAGGCGCCAAACCCGGTCCTCAGGTCGTTGACGAAATCATTGACGACGTCACCCCAGACGCTGTTCACATGACTGATATAGTTGTTGGTTGCGACTGATTGCCCGGCCCAGGTCTGCAGGCTGACGGCCCCACCGTCGATCGACACATTGGATCCGAGTGTGATGGCCGAATTGTAGGGCGTGAAATCGCGAAACTGTTCGACCAGCGGAAGTCCCGCCCAGAATGTCTGGACATTGTTGGCCGTCAGCGTGATCGATCCATCGCCGCCCGGTGTGCTGCCGGTGGCCGAGATTTGAACCCCGTCACCGATGGTGATCAGCGGCGCGCTGAGCGTGATGCTGCCTGCCGCTCCGGTGGTGGAGGAGGTGTTCAGAATCACTCCCGCGTCGATGATCAGTTGCTGGGGATCACTGAACGACAGGTTCTGACCGGGAGTGATCTGATTGGTGCTGATGATGGTGGTCAGCAGCATGCGCTGTTCGAGGCTGAGGACCGGTGCCGCCCGCCAGGTCTCTACGAGAGCCGGGTTGCGGCGGCCGGTTCGGGTCGATCGGCGGCTCGTCTGCCGCCGGGATTTCAGCGAACGAGCCCGGGCGACCAGCGAACTCCACAGACGGGACAGGTGACGACGATCAAAGCGGAACAGGTTCATCGAATGCAGATCTCCAAGATGACTCAACAATGAAAAATGTCACTGTCCCCGACCGCTCAATCCCCCGGCCCGCCCACGCCACACCCCGCCCGCCGGGATTCTCCTCTGTGTCCAGCGGAGAATAAAGCGCCACATTCGGTATTTTCTGAAAATGGGAGTCTGGATCTGGGGCAGACAGAGACCAGCACGCTTCAGCAGCGCGCAGCCGCCCACGGCGACGGGAGAGTCCGCCGGATCAACAGACGATCGAGAGTTGACCCATTCGCAGGCCCCAGGCCGCCGCCGTAGGGGACACCGACGAATGAGACAGCGCCGCACGCGAATCACGGAACGCGTTTACCACCGACGCGCAGCCGGCGCAGCGCTGAACCAGTGAAACTGCGTCTGTGGGCAGCGCTCATCGTCCCGGTCAGAACGATCGAGCGATGTTCGTCGCAATCTTGCAGGCCAGAACAATCCCGGAGGCCAGAGCACTCGCAGAGACCGGGGTGGGAAAACCGGGGAATGGGCGTGGGGAGGAGGTCAGCCAAGCCGACGCACGTGTCGGCGA
>JBKCTR010000517.1:0-4468 GCA_046318755.1 Planctomycetaceae bacterium | reverse complement strand
CCAGAACTCAGCCGTCCTCTCACTCGACGTATCTTCGTGCCCGTCCAGCCAAATTTCCAGCCCGCCGTCCTGCCACCAACACATCCCGGGGAGCAGTGTCGATCGGTGGGGTGACCGCTCACAGGGAAACCGAATCTCGCTGCCGCCGCAGCCCCCCGGCCGCTCGCTGTCCCTCAGACCAACCGTCCCTGCGACCAACAGGCGGGAAACCCTCGGTTCAAGCCCAGTCGATCTCGCAAACCCCGGCATCGACCTGAATCAGCGGCGTAAAAAAACCAATCCTTCATCCCCAGCTTCCCAAACGGAAAACCCAGGATGAAGGATTGGTGAAGGTGACCCCAGCGGGATTTGAACCCGCATTGCAGGAATGAAAACCCTGTGTCCTGACCGGGTTAGACGATGGGGCCGGTTGGATGCAAAGATTGTAGTCGGAAGATCTGCGATTGCCAAGCAGGAATTCTCCCTCTTTTTGGCGTAGGAACGGGTCGGCAGTTCTTCTTGCGATCGGCGCTGTTCTTCCCCCCCCGTGCGGCCCCGCTCCACGGAGGGGGGTGGCAACCCCCACCCCGACTTGGTCTACTCAGCGATTGGTCCTCGGGCCAGCCGTTTGGCGAACGTATTCCGCACTCCTTTCCCGACCCGGATCCATGCACTTTCCCGCTGCCCATTCCCGCTGGTTTCTGGCATTGTGGTCGCTGGTTCTGGCGGCCTGTCTGGTTGCATTCCACCCGGCCCCGACCTGGTCGCAAGACGAAGCCCCCGTGGTACCGACCGAGACGGTGGTCCTCTTCAATGGCAAAGACCTCGCCCCGTTCTACACCTTCACCCGCGACACGGGTCATGCCGACCCCCTGCGGGTGTTCACCGTGGTCGACAATATCGACGGCAACCCCGCCATTCGCATTTCGGGAGAGGGAAGTTTCGGCGGGCTCATCACCCGGAACACGTACGCGAATTACCGATTGGTGGCCGAGTTCCGCTGGGGGGAACTGACTTGGGGCGGACGGAAAAAAGCGGCTCGCGACAGTGGCATTCTGCTGCACTGTTTCGGCCCCGATGGGGGCTACAACAAGACATGGCACGCCAGCGTGGAATGCCAGATTATCGAAGGAGGCGTGGGAGACTTCCTGGCCGTTCCGGGCGAAACCGCCGATGGGACGAAATACACCCCGCGACTGACGGCCGAGGTCGATTTCGACAAGGACAAAGAGCCGTTCTGGAAGGCGGGCGGAACCCCCAAGACCATCAGTTCGGGACGGATCAACTGGTTCGGTCGCGATCCCGATTGGGCTGATGAGCTGGCTTATCGAGGTCCCCGTGATGTCGAAAGTGCCCACCCCGAGTGGACCCGGGTCGAAGTGATCTGCGACGGAGCCACCATCACCAACATTGTGAATGGCCAAGTGGTCAACAAGGCGTACGAAGTCTTTCCCACCTCGGGGAAGATCACCTTCCAGACCGAAGGGGCCGAGATCTACTTCCGCAAGATCGAGTTGCACCCGCTGAAAAAATAGAGCCGCCCCACGGCAGACGAGGGGTTGCCGAGAGTCGATTGCGCCCACAGCCGCTGGCACCTCGGGCCGATGGCGTCTGGCTTGCCTTGCGCAGTGGCCAGGGCGATCAGGCTGGGGGGGCGGGACCAGCCGCAGATCCCTGGCAGGCGGTCTCAAACAAGGTTTGGATCAACTGGGTGGCCACCCCGGCCAGCGGGCTGTTCAGCACCGCCTGCAGTTGCAGCCGGGTTTCCCGATGGCGGTTCACCTCTCTGGCCGCCTCCCGCAACCGGACGAGCCCCACCTCTCCCAGACTCGCCACGCGCGACTCCCACAACGCCCAGTCGGCCCGGGTCCAATCGCGAAACAGACCGGGTTCGTGCTCGGCGAGCCCCCCGGCCAGCTCACGCCCCTCCCAACCTTCGTCCCACTCCCCCCCACAGGCCCTGGTTCTGCCCCCCCGGGGCAGCTCCGCTCCGTCGTGCGAGCCACCATCGGACTGCGGACTGTTCCGCGCTCCCAGGGGGGCCCCCAGGCTTCCCTGACAGGAACGGTTTGGGAACAACCTCGGGAGGGGAGCCGACTCAGAATCGGCCGCAGGGGTCACGGGCGAAAAACCGCCTGATCGGGCGTGGAGGGGATCAAATGTCGCCCCCGGCTCAGCCGGTCCCTCACCCGTTCCCGGCGAGACCAAATGCTCCACCTCGACCCCAAACGCCTTCGCCAGGCGGTGCAGGGTCAACAGGCGCGGATGCGGGGTGGTGCCATGCTCGAGGTGATGCAGCGTGCTGCGGGAAACCCCGGCCCGCTCGGCCAATTCCTCGAGGCTCCACCCCGTGCGAAGCCGGTATATCCGCAATCGGGCCGCAAGCTTCTGCACACAAATCTCTTCCAGATCACGAGTTGCAACCATGCTCATGACGTGACTCCAGACACGGCACCAGGGAAGTTCACCAAATCGACCACATCTGGAAAATTGTCCCATTGAGTGTGGCTACGCGTACATTAAAGTAGTTGATTACGCGTGTCCAGTGCAACAACTGTTCAAAACACATTGGAAGGGAAGGAGAGGCTCATGGTGCGGATTGTGCGTTTGGCATTGGAGGACGGGATGTCTTTTCCGCATGACATCCACGAGATCGAATGGCCCGAGGGGGCTTTGGGGAAGCAACGGGAGAAGGCACCAAAGAAGGCAGACAACCCTCTCGAGCCCGCTCCCAAGCGCCGCCGGGGACGTCCCCGCAAGATCACCCCTCCGGTCGAGTGGCCCGTGGGGGAAAATCCCAATCCCGAAACCCCGACGCCTCAACCCCCGGCGGAGCCGCCCCACGAGCCGGGCCGCAGGCAGGTCTGAACCGGATTTTCCCCCGGAGGGAGTGACCGATGGCAGACCCATGGGGGAACCGGTTTCGGGATTTCCGCCCCAGTCCCCCCATTGGCACCGGGGGCTGTCGCCGCCCAGACAGTCGCCACCCATTCAACACGGGTGGTCGGGCGGGGGCGGATCGTCTCGGGGTACCACACGGGCCCGCCAGCGGCCGTCGTCCCCCCGTCTTCGGTCTCGGTCCGCTCTTGGGCCGGATCTTCAGGCCGTGCCAGAGCTCCAAGCCCGGCTGGCCCCCCGGCCCTGAGCCAGGGGGGCAGACTACATCGAGACGTTGGGATCCCCCGGCCCACTCCCGGCCCCGTCGGGACGAGAGTTCTCCCGCGGGGGGGCCGCGAGTGTCGGTGGACCAAACCGCTGGGTGTTTCGCCCCTGCCAGTTGCTTCCGACCGGGCACGGTTCACTTTCGAGATGCACGGTGATGATCTCGGGCAGCAACGCCCGGCGGCGGCGATCCCACTGCAGCGAATGCCGGACATCGGTGTGCGAGGAGCTGGTATGATTGGTCGGATAACCCTTCACCCGGGTCCCCCGCCAGTGCTCGGCCGAACCGTGCCACATTTGACTAAAGCCGATGGGAACCCAACCCGAGTGCGGCACAATCCAGCGGGTGCCCAGGTCAAACCCGGGGGGAAAGTGCAGTTCGTACGTCGCCCGCCATTGCCGCTGCAGGTAGCCCGAGTCACGCAGGCGGCACCATTCGTCCCACGACCGCACCATCACCCGGTCGAACCCATAGATCACCTCGGGGTCGAGATGCGCGACCTGCAAGGCTTGGCGGGTGTGGGCCGGCAGAATCACGTCGGCATCCAGATGCCAGTGCCAGCCCTCGGTGGAGAGTTGCTGCAGCCCCCGTTCGACCAGCAATCCCTTGTTGAACTCCCGGCCAGGGGTAATGCCTTCGCGGGTGATCAGCGTGTCGAGGTTGAAGTGCCGACAGACTTCCCTGGTCTCTTCGTCCTCGGGGGTGGTCACCACCAGCCAGCGATCGAACAGGGCGCGGTTCTGCTCGGCGGCCACCGCCAGAAAATCGCCGTAGTTCACGCAGATCGTCAGGGCTTCCAGCAACACGGCACCATCCGCCGGTGAAATTCCAACACGAGGCTCACAGCCCAAGTCCGCCCGGTCCGACCGGGGCTGGCTGCCGCGGGGTGGAGATTCCCCCAAACCGATTCTTCAGCCCGTGGGGAGGGGGTGTCAAGAAGTAGCCGACCGATCACTGGCCGAACCCGCTGGACCGGTGGGGTTGTAACGCGGAAACCGCCAACGGAGATGTCCGCGTTGCCCAGCAACGTCCCGCGGCCATCGATCTCGCGATGTCCTCGATTGCTCTCAGCGGGTCGGGATGGTCGCGGTGCGCGCCAAGACCGCCGTCGCCCAACCGGTGGCCATCATCGAGATGAACTGACTCTTCCCCCCGGGGTCTCCGTTGTCGAAGAAAACCTGGACGGGGGTCGCGCGGGTCGCCACCTGCCACGATCCATCCGGCTGTTGGCTCTGGCGCAGAAAGGCGAGGCCCCGCTGGATCGCGTCGTCTTCCCCGGGCAGCCCCGCTTCCAGCAGGGCGTAGATTGCGGTGGCGGTGGCGTAG
>JBKCTR010000516.1:0-9437 GCA_046318755.1 Planctomycetaceae bacterium | reverse complement strand
GGCGGGAATTGACAGGACTCCGGAGGGAGCATTTTTCATCGACACTGACGATCGGCTCTGCCGCACGCACTGCGAAGAAGGGCGCAAAGCAGGTGCAGGCCAGTTCCCGAAGTGCCCGCGAAAGGTTTCTTCGGGAATGGGGGCTATGTAGAGAGCGGTCTGTGGACTGTGCCCCCCCGAGTTTTCCTCCGACGGGGGGGGCACTTGCCAGCGGACGCCGTCCATCAGTTATTTCCGGGCGGTCTTCCTCTCGCCCAACCCCCGCAAATAGTCGAGGGTGATGGACAGCAATTCTTTGTTGTAGGCGTTGTCTGAGAAGACCGGTTCATCGCCGGAGTCATCTGCGGACTCGGCTTTGTCGCGGGTCTTCTGCTCCTCTTCGACCCGCTCCTTCCGCAGCTCTTGTTCATTCAGGCTGATCGCCTTCCGTTGCTTCCGCGAGAGATACTTCTGAATGTCTCCCTGAATGCGTTGGAATTCGGTGTCACCCTCGATGCGCTTCTGGCTGGCGTCGGAGAGCGACGTCACGAGTTCTTTCCCCGTCAGGTTGTACATCGTGTGGCGGGCTGGCTCGATCTTGTCGAAGGGCATCGCGTTGTCGAGGAACTCTTCACCCAAGTCCATGTGGTCCAGCAGAGAGGGGAGCACGATGTCGGAGGGAACCCCCAGCTTCTGGGTGCTTTGGCCATTGACCCGGTAGAACTGCTGGATCGTCAACTTGACCGCACCCAGTTGGGGCTTGTTGAAGATCGGCAGAACCTTTCCACCAACAGGCATCACGCTCTGGACGGTGCCCTTGCCATGAGTCCGGCTGTCTCCGATGACCAGACCACGCCCGTAGTCCTTGATCACTCCGGCAAAAATTTCGGAAGCCGAGGCCGACAGCCGGTTGGTCACCACGACCAGGGGAGTCTTCACATCGCCGTTGTTCTCGTCGTAAGAGAGAACCTTTGGCTTGCCGCTCTGGGTCTTGACCTGCACCACCGGTCCGGCGTTCACAAACAGACCCGAGACATCGATGGCTTCGGTCCGCGCACCGCCGCCATTGAACCGCAGGTCGATGATGATGGCGTCGACGCCCCCGGCCGCCTTGAACCGGGCCAATTCGCGAGAGACATCGCGAGCGGTGCTGGCGAAATTCTCTTCGTTATTGTCGGCCCCCTGGAAATCGCGATAGAAACTGGGGATCCGGATGACCCCGATCTTCGCGCGCGAACCAGGAATACGCGAAGAGGTGTCGAGGATCTCCCCCTTGACCTCTTGTTGTTTGAGTTCCACCTGGGCTCGCTTGATGTCGTAGATCTTGATCTCGCCGGTGTCGGCGGTCTGAACCTTCAGACGGACGGTGGTCCCCGCTTTGCCCCGGATCATGTCGACCACTTTGGTCAACTTCATCTCGACCGTATCGACAAAGTCGGCGTTGCCATTGGCCACACCCACGATCTTGTCATTGATTTTGAGGCGCCCATCGTTGGCCGCGGCCCCACCGGGCACAATCGAGTTCACAATCGTGTAGCCATCGTCAACTTTGAGGGCAGCGCCGATCCCCTCGAGTTTCAGCCGCATCGAGATGTCGAACTCCTTGAGAGTTCGCGGCGACATGTAGCTGGTGTGCGGATCGAACACCATGCACAGGCTGGTGAGATACCACTCAGCCACTTCCTCACCTTCGGTTCCCCGATAGTTGTCGAACAACGTCTTGTACCGCTTGTGAAGCCGGCTCCGGGCCTCCTGGATGTCGAAGGGGGCATTCGGATCGACTTCGGGTGTCGAATTGCCGCCGGTCTTCTTCTTGTCCCCCTTCTTTTCGAGCTTCATCGACAGCAAGTCGTACTTGATTCTCTTGCGCCACCGCTCGTCGAGTTCCGCCGTGGATGCGGCGTAGGGGAGATCCTTGGCGTCGATGGTCATCGATTCGTCGACTGTGAAGTCGAAATCGGAATCGATCCATTGATGGACCTTGTCCATCCGCTGCTTGAGCCGGGCCTGAAAAATCTCGTAGACCTTCAAGGCAAATTCGACATTACCCGACTTCAGCAGGTCGTCCAGATCGTGGCGATATTTCCCAAAATCTTCGACATCGGACTTCAGGAAATAGAGCTTCTGGGGATCGAGCAGCTTGATGAACTCGTCAAGGAGCTGCGCAGAGACCGAGTCATCCACCTGCTTTTGCAGGATGTGCTGGGCCTCGATCATCTCGACCACCGCCTGGGGCACCTTGCCTGACCGGGCATCCCCCAGATTGCCCAGTTGCTGGGCCAACAGGGTGGTTCCGACCAGCAGGAAGGCAGCCGTTCCCAATGAGCAGGCGGCTTTCGAGGGAGTATGCAGCTTCATGGGTGTCTCGCAACAGGTGACCCTGGGGAGGGGGGAGGAACGTGGGGACCGGATTCTCTCCGGGATCTCTTTCCGAGTGACCAAACATTCGAAAACGGCTGGGACCCCCGTCTTGATTGATGCTAATCCAGCGGCGGCAGCACGGCAATACCCGTCTGGGGAAAGCTGGGTGTGGGGAAGTGTCCGGCTGGCGGGGGAGCGTCGACGGGAGTGTCAGGGAGACTTGCGGCTTCGGGGCTGGCCCACCCCCTTCACCTCGGTGGGCCGTACCTCGGCAGGTGTTTTGGTTTGGAGGAACTCGAGGTTCCCAATCAGGTCGAGGTCCCGATTGGCAAACCGTTCCGCATGGTCCGGTGTGAAGGTGAACACGACCGCCAGTTGGCGGCCCCGCGGATCGGCAATCAGGTAGTAGTGCCACAGCATGGGCTGGAGTACTTCTTCGTCTTTGTCGTTGGTCGTCTTGATCGAGCCTTGGGCCACCACCCGGTAGGTGTACAGATTGGATGACGTGGTGATCCGCTCGGCCTGAACGAGTTTCTCGAGGTTTTTGTCGAGGGTTTTTTGGATGTCGCTGCGAAAGACCTGTTCGGAGACATGTTCTCCCGGATCGGCGTCGGGCAATCGCTTCAGGGTGCATTGAGCCAGCAGATCCCCTTTTTCGACGAATCGCAGAGTGGCCGAGTCCGAGTTCTGGTTCAACAGATGCCACTGCCGGGCGTGGTGAATCCGCAGATTCCAGAGAGGAGCCTCAAAGGCCACCAGTTTCATGGCGTCGTTCGAAACCAGGGGAACTCCCTGGAGATCGGCCGCCGACAGCCGTTGCTCCGACTTGGCAATGGACCGGGTGGACTCCACGGTGGCTTCGACATCCAGTCCCGGGGAGACTGTCCCCACGGCCCGCTTCTCGGTCTGTTTCAGGGTGAGTTTCTTCCAATGCCCCTGGGAGACATCAAACTCCACTTCTCCCTCGACGGTGACTTTGGCCGCCGCTCCGAAGACTGCCCCGAGCACTTCCCCCTGAAAGCGGATCACCGCTTGGCGGGAGTCGAGCTTGGCGAGGGTGCAGGAAAGGTTCGATTTCTCGACGGCTTCAATTCCTGTCCAAGCGGCGAGCACCCAGGCGGCGGGTTTCCAGGAATCCCCGGTTTCGACCGCTTCCCGAGGCAGCAGCGCAGAGACAAACAGACTGTCTCCCGCGGTTCGCAGCAGTTCGAGTTCCTCAATCTTGAGAGGCAGCGATGGGCTTGAGAGTTCCACTCCGGTGTCCGTCCCCTCAGCGAGAATCAGACGCGCCTCATCTCTGAGACTGACATTCGAAACCTGATTGCCGGCGGTGATTGAGGCCCCCGCCTGATCGTAGTAGCGGATGGAGCGGAGGGACTGTGCCTGACGTCCGGTCCCTTCCGCGCGGCGTTCCCGCAGTCGGAAGCCGGCCGAGACTTTCAGAGGCAGGGCGGACTTGGGGCCGGGTTGAGGAAAGATTTTTCCACCAACTTGCAGTTTGGTCGAGACTTCGTAGACGCGCGGGTCTCCGGGGTCATCGTCCAGGGTGACACGATCCGCCGCAGTCGCCAGGGGGGCGGTCCACCCCATGGCGAAGCTGACCGCCAGGCAAATCGAAAGCCATGGGCTTCCCGGCTGGTAACGCATCCCTGCACCTGACCTTTCTGAGACGCTCTGGCGGGGAATCGGACTGAAACACGCATGGCGATCGCCACGCCGAAGCCTTCGCGTTCGGGACGTCTTGTACTGGAAACGCGGAAACTCGCCAACAGGTTTCCCAACCCTTCTTGATCGCTTCGTTGGGTCACTGGTATTCTGATTTGACACCGGCACCCGGTTCGTGGACCGATTCGACGGGATGGGGAGGTGTTTCCGCAAGGGAATGGCCACTCGCCATGTGTGGGGAGGGATTTGCACTGTGGAACAGACTGTAGAGCGGCTTCTGCTCCACGCCCGCCAACTGCAGCGTGCTGGGAATCTGTCCAGTGCTTTGGAGGCCTACCAGCAGGCCCAGCAATTGGACGATCTGGAGCCGGATGTTCATGACGGTTTGGCGACCGCCCATTATCTGCTGGGCAATCTGGAGCTGGCGGCCGCCCACTTCGAGCGTGTGACCCGGCTGGCCCCCCGCCGGGGCACGGCGTGGATCAATTTGGGGGCAATCTACAACCGACTGCGGGAACACGGGAAGGCAGTCGAGGTCCTGAGAAGGGCGGTCCAGGTCGAGCGGAACTCGGGGGCCGCGTTTTTCAACTTGGGATCGGCCTACCGCAATCTGCGACAATGGGCCTTGGCGATCCCCGCGTACCGGGAGGCCATTCGCCTGGAGCCCAAAGAGCCCGACGCCTACGTCCATTTGGGAATGGTCTATCTCGAGCAGAAGAACCTCCCCCAGGCGGCTGCCCAGTTCAAGAAAGCCCTCGAATTGCGACCCAATTCCAAGCGGGCTCAAGAGGGGCTGGCGAAGTGCGAATCGGCCAACCAGGAGGTGGTCACCAAGGAGAATCCGTTTGGTCGGTTGGTCAACTCGGAAATGTTGCGACATGGACAGGAGGCCCAGGTTGTTTCCCAGCGCCGCCTCAGCGATGGGGAGCGATCTCGCGATCGCCAGACACTGGTTCAACTGTGCGGCCAGTTGGCCACCCAGGGAACAGACCTGTTGCAGTTGGTGGAGGAGCCCTTGGGAACTTCTCTGCTCAACCTCGCCAAGGGCCTGACTCTGGTCGATCAACGTGAGCGGGACGCGGCGCTTTCCGACTCCGTCGATGGTTTGGTGGCCGCCCGCCGCGATTTTGCTCCGCAGGTGCTTGCACTGCGCCGCACCATGCAGCAACTGCGGGACCACGAAGAGGCGTTTCAGTGAGCACCCTGGCACCTTATACAGACGATGTTCTGGCTGCGGATGGATTGGAACGAAGTCGCCTGCCGCGACACATCGCCGTCATCATGGACGGAAATGGGCGCTGGGCCCAGCAGCGCGGACTTCCCCGGGTCGAGGGGCACCGACGGGGAGTCAAGACGGTTCGTTGGATCGTGGAGGAGTGCGCCCGATTGGGCCTCGAGCAGTTGACGCTCTACTGCTTCAGTCACGAAAACTGGAAGCGGCCCCAGCGGGAGCTCGATTATCTGATGAGCCTGCTGGAACAGTTCCTGGTCGAGGAGCGGGCCGAAATCCTGCGACAAGACATTGTCTTTTCGATGATCGGGCGCCGCCAGGGGTTGTCGGCCGGGGTCTTGCGGGAAGCCGACAAGTCGACGACTTGCAGCGCGGCCAACACCGGCATGAGGCTCTGCCTGGCGGTGAACTATGGCAGTCGCCAGGAACTGGTGGATGCCTGCCGGGAGATCGCCCAGCTCGCGGTCCGGGGTGAGCTCGATCCCGAACAGATCGATGAAAGCACAGTTTCGAATCATCTTTACACCGCTGGAATGCCCGATCCCGACTTGTTGATCCGCACCGCGGGGGAAATGAGAATCAGCAACTACCTGCTCTGGCAGATCAGTTATGCCGAGTTGTGGGTTACCCCGACCTGCTGGCCCGAATTTCGCAAGCCCGACTTGCTGGCCGCCCTGCGGGACTTCGCCGCCCGCGATCGCCGTTTCGGCGGCTTGAAAGGCTAGGCTCATTCCATGCTGTTCTGGAGACTGGTCTTCGGACCCATCCTGATTGCCGCTTTCGTGGCACTGTTGTGGGCCGATCTGCGGCTGGGCCCGCAGGCACCTCTGCTGGCCCTGTTGGTTCTGCTCATTTCCACCAGAATGTGTTGGGAGTATGCCAGCCTGTTGAAGGTTCGCATGTTCCGTCTCGATTGGCGGGTGCTGGCTGTGCTGGCTGGGGGAGTGATTCTCGCCAACTGGATCCCCGCCGTTGTCCCTTTCGGAACGGCTTTTTCAGGAGCGAGTCCCTCCGGGGGGGATCTGGGAATGGCCCGTCTGGGGCCGTCGATGGTGATGTTCGGTCTGGCCCAGATGGTGTTGTTCCTCCGGGCGATGGCCCGCTTCCGCGAACCGGGCAGCACTTTGGAGAACCTCGGGGCGGAGTTTCTGGGGCTGGGATATGTGGCGGTGTTCGCTTCGTGCACAGCACAACTCCGTTGGGTGGCTGAGGGACTGCTGGCCTATGTGCCGCTGGCCTCATTGGTGGTCACGGTGAAATGTGGAGACACCTCGGCCTATTTCATCGGGCGGGCCGTGGGGGGGCGGAAGATGGCTCCGTTCATCAGTCCGGGAAAGACCATCGCCGGGGGCGTCGCCGCGATTGTGGGGGGAATGCTGGGGGGCTGGTTGTGGTTGCGGTATTCCATTCCGGCATTGACGGGTCAGACTGCGGGGCCAACGTGGGCCCTGGCGATTTATGGAGCGTTGATCGCGGTCGCCGGCCTGCTGGGTGATCTGGCCGAATCACTGATCAAAAGGGATGTGGGACAGAAAGACGCCCCGGCACTGTTTCCCGGATTCGGCGGGCTGTTGGACGTGGTCGACAGTGTGTTGTTCTGCGGGCCACTGGCTCTGCTGTTGTGGAATCTGCTGCCGCTGCTGGCATCCGGTCGGGGTGGGCCGCCCGTTTGATTCTGAGACTCCTGTTCCTGACTCCCGGTGTTTCGCGCATGAATGAAATCCAGACGTTCATCCGGCAGGCCCGGGAGCGGGGTATCGACGCCGCCACCATACACACCATGCTGCGCTCGGCCGGTTGGAAAGAGGCGGAGATCGCCCGCAGTCTGGCGCAGGAAGTGGTTGCCTTGCCTGTTCCCCGGCCGGCCGGTCTTTCCGGAGCGGGGGAGGTGTTCCGCAACATCCTGGAATTCGGCCTGCTGACATTCACTCTGGCCCATCTGGTCATTCTTTACTTCGGCTGCCTGGACCGCTCCTTTCCCGACCCGGCCAATCCGCACTCCTGGAATCTTGATTCCGAAGAGGGGTTGAGTGGGCACCGGTTCTCACTGGCGGCGGTGATGGTCACCTTTCCCCTGTATCTCTCGATCGCCTGGCTGGCGACCCGGCAGGAGGGGGAACACTCGCCGACGCCGGTCCGTCGTGGCTTCCAGTGGCTGATTCTGCTGGTTTCGGGCATGACCATTCTGGGAAATCTGATTGCCCTGCTGTTCTGGTACTTCGAAGGCCAACTGCAATGGCTGACGGTGCTCAAGATCGGCGTCTTGCTGGTGTTGGCCTTGTCGGTGTTCTCTTACTACGCCCTGCTGGTTCGGCAGGAAGGTCGGGCCGCCCCATGAACCTGCAGAAGATCCATCGGGCCTACGCCGCCTGGGCGATCGTGCTGTTTGCCGTCGCAGTCGTCTGGGCTTTCCAGCAGATCGGCTCCCCAGCCCGCGAGCGTCTGCGACGGATCGACGAACAGCGGCTGCGGGACCTGCAGGGGATTCGCCGGGCCCTGGAGATTCTCTGTGTCGATCGGGCGGGACCCCTGCCGCGCCTGGTGGACCGACTGCCCCAGACGCTGGAAGATATTGACACGAAAGCCCGACGGGGCGATGCCGTGGGTTGGGCCCTGGCACTCACCGATCCGGAGACGCAACAGGCGTACGAATACCGGCCACTCAGTGAGACCGAATTCGAACTCTGTGCCCAATTCGAATTGCCGCGACAGCGGCGCTGGGAACCGTTCTGGAATCACCCGGCCGGCAGGGCCTGTTTCCGGTTGAATCTGCTGGACCCCAGCGCCGCCTCTGTGAACCGGATTCCAGGCGAATTCCCGCCACCCACCGCTCCCTCGGGAAACGACTGAGGCCAGAAATGGTTCCCACAGCCGGGAGGTGGGGAACTGTCAGACGGGATCGGCGGGAGTGAGATCCCGCAGCGTGTCGGGCGGGGTGAATTGGAAGTTGCGGCACTGGCGGAAGAACTCCAGCGGATTCTCGTAGACCACCTTGCGGATTTTCGAGTCGGCATGGCCGCGCCGCCGCATCTCCATCACGAAGTCGGGAACCGCCAGCGGATTCGAAGGACCCCAGTCTCCCGCCGAGTTCACCATGATCCGGTCATCGCCATACTGCTCGATGATGTCAGCCGCCCGGGAGGGGGTGCACTTGGTGGTGGGGTAGAGGGTCATCGCACACCAAAAGCCGTGGTCGCGGGCGACGCGAACGGTGTGTTCCTCGACATGGTCGATCAGCACCCGGGCGGGGTCGACCCGCCGGTCGTCGAGCAGCATGTCGACAATCATGCGGGTCCCCTTGTATTTGTCCTGCAGGTGGGGGGTGTGGATCAGGATCAGCTCGTTGGTCTTCATGGCGAGATCGACCTGCTCGCGAAAGACCGTCGCCTCGTTGAGGGTGTTCTTGTTCAGGCCGATTTCGCCAATTCCCAGCACATTCGGTTTGCCCAGGAACTCGGGGATCATGGCGATCACTTCGCGCGCGAGGGAGACATTCTCGGCCTCCTTGGCGTTGATGCAGAGCCAGGTGTAGTGCTGAATACCGACGGCTGCGGCGCGGCGGGGCTCGAAGTCGGTCAGTTGGCGAAAGTAATCCCGGAAGCCATCGACGCTCCCCCGATCAAAGCCGGCCCAAAAGGCCGGTTCACTGATGGCCACACAGCCCATCCGGGCCATGCGTTCGTAATCGTCGGTCACACGTGAGACCATGTGCACGTGCGGGTCGATGTAGTACATGGAACACGGTTCCGTGGGGGTGAGCGAAAATGAGGCCGCCCGCAATCGGTGCAATCCGCAACGAGACCAGACCTCAGGTGATGATAATCCGGCCGGGGTCAGTTGCAATGCCACGCGGAGCAGCGAACGATCCGGCGTGTGGGGGCCGGGAATACAAAACGGCGTGCACCGGGGTGCACGCCGTTCAGACGCTCCTGTGCTGGATCTGTGGAGTGACTACTCCACGACCCAGGTGTCGCCGCTGTTGAACAGCTTGTCGAAGTCTCCCTGGCCCTTCTTGGCCAGTTCCGCCTGCATCTGCTTGTTCACTTCCAAGTCATAGATCGGGGCGTCGACCTGACGGAAGATGCCCACCGGCTCGGGGAACGCGGGGTGCTTGAACCGCGAGAGCAGGAAGGCGAGGCTGGGATCGGCCGCCTTCTCATCGTGGAACAGCAGGTCGTCCTCGGTGATGCCGTTGCCCAAC
>JBKCTR010000515.1:0-3138 GCA_046318755.1 Planctomycetaceae bacterium | reverse complement strand
TAGCGCAACGCGATGTTCTTCGGCCACGGGCGGGGCATGATGATCTCGAGCTGCGCATCGAGCCATGCATGGCCGCCCGCCGCAGTGCCGACTCACCGAATCACGCAACTCGACTACCTCCTGTATCGAACCCCGCAGGTTGACGCAACGCCAGTCGCGCGCGTCATCGCTCCGCACCCGCATGCTCGCGCCGACCGCACAGTACACGCACGCACCGGCCATGCGACCCGAGGAGGTCGCCAGCCTCATCTACCGGGCCATCAACTCGCGGAGGCGGTCGTACGCGCCGTGGTGGCTGCTGCCGGCCGAACTGGCCTCCGTGCTGCTGCGCTGGCCTTGGGAGGTCTGCACAACCTGGGCTTTACGACGCCCAAGGCAGGGGGACTGACCATGTTCCCGCTGCTTGGCAAGCTGCGTCGGACCCGCCTGCTGAGCGTTCCAGGCCTGTGCCGGTTGCTGGAGGCACTGCTCACCACGGGAGCCAACCCCATGGCTCTGCTGCGGTTCGCCGCGAAACTGCATCCCGGTCGCATCGCCATCCACGACGAGCGCGAACGGCTGAGCTATCCCGAGTTGTGGCACCAGGCCGAGACTCTCGCCGCCGCACTGCAGGTGGAGCACGGCATCCGCCAGCGGCATAAGGTGGCGATTGCCTGCCGCAATCACGCGGCCGCGGTCAAGGCCCTGTTTGCCTGCGCACGGCTCGGCGCAGACATCGTCCTGATCAATCCCGACACCAGCCCCAACCAACTCCGCATGCTGGACCAGAGCCAGCGGTTTGACTTCTTCATCTACGATGATTCCCTCGCCGCCGCGTTCGCCGAACCGGAATGGCGCGGGAAGTCGTTGCCCGCGTATCATACGACGGAACCCTCCATCGACCGGCTGGCCACGCAGTCGCGACCAGCGATACACCGGCTGAGGAAGACGAAGGCCGGCCGCATCGTGGTGATGACCGGGGGCACGACCGGGCAGCCAAAGGCCGCCAGCCGGACCCCGTCGGTTCTCGACTTCCTGCCCCCCTTCGTCGCCCTGCTCACGCAGATCCACCTCGACCAATACCGCACCGTTTACATCGCGACCCCCATCTACCACGGGTTCGGCGTCGCGGCACTCTTCCTGGGTGTCCTGCTGGGGGTGGAGATGTACTTGCTCCGGCGGTTTGACGCCGGTTCGGCCTGCGACCTGATCGCCCAACACCAGATCGAAGCGGTGACGGTGGTGCCGCTGATGCTGCAGCGCATGCTGAACCGAAACGCCGGGGCTTTGCAGTCGCTGCGCTGCATCATTTCCGGCGGTGCCCTGCTGAGTCCCGCCCTGGCGCGCCAGTCTCTCGCGCAGCTCGGGCCAACCTTGTTCAACTTGTACGGTACATCGGAAGGGGGCTTCGCGATCATGGCCACGCCCGAGCTGTTGGCCCGAAAACCGGATTCGATTGGCAAGCCAGTGCCCGGCGTGCGTGCCCACCTCATTGACCCGGCGGAACAACAGGAGAGCGAAAGCGGGGTCGGCCGGTTGTGTCTGCGCAGTTCCTGGACGACCAGCAAGAACGAGTGGATCGAGACGGGTGACCTCGCCTGCAGGGATCGCGACGGCGATCTCTTCCTGCGCGGCCGGGTGGATGACATGATCGTGTCGGGGGGCGAGAACGTGTATCCGATCGAGCTGGAGAACGTCTTGGCACAACACCCAGACGTGGCGGCGGTGGGGGTGGTGGGCATTCCCGACGCTGAGTTCGGCCAGCGATTGAAGGCCGTGGTCGCGTTGAAGCCAGAAAGTCCGCTCGACGCACCGGCATTACTCGACTGGCTCAAGCCGCGCGTCGCCCGCCACCAAATGCCCGCCACCGTCGAGCTCCGCGACGAACTCCCCTACACACCCCTGGGAAAGCTCGACAAGAACGCCCTGCGGGGGTGAAGTGCCCGGACGACAAGCAAACGCAACCTGTCAGAGTCGAGCGCAGGCCTCCCGACGCGCCGCACCCAGCGCCACGACGTCACCGAAATTCACCCCGAGCTGGAATTTCTCAAGCAAGCCGGTGACGCTCGAGCGGGTTGAAAGGACAAGGGTGGCCCAGCGTGTCTTGCAGAGCATCCACACCAAGGATTTTTCCGAACGGCCTATTAGCCTGACATTGTGGCAGTGTCCGCAACAGCACCTCCACACGCCTCCGCCCTGACTCTGGCCAAGTAGCAACGCATCTACATCTTGCCATCCGCTGGCTCCGCTCGATTGGAGACATCGTTGTCGGCCTCAGGGTGATCGACAGCGGTCGTTTGAAACAGTCTGTCGGCAAGCAGTTCGATGCGATCGAGCAGGTCACAATCCTCTTCTGGATCATGACCGACAAACGATCTCGACTCGATCCTCATCGAGTGGCACGAAATGAGGTGACAAGCAACCTGGTAGTACAGTGCTTTGAGCCCGTCCATTTCCAGCAAAGGGCACTGACACAACCGCTCGGCCTCCCGCACCAATTCGCGGGTCCCGTGTTGTTGAATTAACGCAAGTGTTTGGCGCAGAGTCGCATTCGGTTCGAGACATTCCGCGTATCTGCTGACGCTGGATCGCAACGGCTCGGTCGCCTGCAATAGCTGTTGGCCACGTTTGTCTGCCAGTTGGGCAGCCCGGAGTGGAGCAACACTCGCCAGTGTCTGCTCCCAGAGTTTGGCTTTGGAGTCATCCTCAATGATTGTCCAGCCTCGCTGGGGATCTTCCGCACATTCTTCGAGAAGCTGAACATGACCAAGTCCCTTGTACATGACCGTCTGTGTCACGGCGATGCCCACCGAGGCGTAAACGGCTTCTCCGCTTTTGCCTTGCGACTCAACGATGATCGATTCGAACAGCGCCTCTCGATGACTCGGCCTCACAAAGATCCAACCGCGAGAGACCCGCGAACGTGCAATCGAGTTAAATCCATGAGGGCTCAAGAGACACATGACACGTGTGTGACGAAGTTTCATGCCCTACCTCACTCAAGGATGATTGGGAAAGACATCGCTGCGTCCTCGAACGCGATCCGCAGTGGCGCTGCGAGGTCTGTTGTTGGTGCCCGCTCTTTCCGGAGCACACTCACCTGGCCGACGCCGCGCTGATGATCCTGGCGAGGCCGAGGCCGTCCGACCGGGTGTGAAC
>JBKCTR010000514.1:0-7135 GCA_046318755.1 Planctomycetaceae bacterium | reverse complement strand
GTGTTGACGGTGGGGACCCTGTTGTGGAGCTACACCCAGGTCTGGGCGGCCGAGACCGACTCGCTGCGTCCCCGGGGCTATGTGATTGCCGCCTGTTCGCAGTTGGTGCTGTTGTTGGGGGTGGTGCAGCACATTTCTCTAGGACTGGAACAGGCCGAGCAGACGATTTCGTGGCGGGTGGCTGCCTTGGGAGAACGTCTGGAACGGGTCGAGGCCGCTGCGGGGCAGGGAAATCCGGACGAGCGGCGCTCCGGCGAGTGATTTCGGTCGGCTGGCCGTCGAGGCCGGTCCTGAGTGACCTTCCTTCCACCTTGACCGGCGCGAGGGAGGTCCGCCACAGTCCGGATGAAGATCGCCCCGGGAGTCGGGACAACACCGGGCAAACCAATATATGAACATAAGCACACAATTTCTCCGATTGGGATCCAACCCTCATCCAACCACGAGAGTCGATCCCAACCGGCCAAACGACAGACAAGGATTCGAAAAACCGCAGCGGTGAGCGGTTACGGACGTTACAATCGCTACAAACAAACCAGAGATCATGCGGGGCCAGAATTGACCATCGATTTTGTTTGATGAGAGTTGGAGTTCATGGTTTTGCAGTACACTCTCACTTTGAAACGTTGATGTGTCTCGCCGCCCGCGAGTGTGTACCTGTCCACTGCGGCTCGATCGACTTGGTCAGGCCATCGACGAACAACCCGCGTTGACAACCGGTTGAAGGATGCGCGCCATCGCGTGATGGTTCATCCTGAAAGCATCGTGATGGCCCCCGCTGACCCACCCCGCCCCCAGTTCGACCGTTCCCCGGCAGCCAACACCGCCGCCAAATCTCCAATTCATCGCTCGGTCTCGCTGATTATTCCCGTCTACAACGGGGGCGAGGCCTTTGAGCAATGTCTGCGGAGTGTGCAGGGGCTGGTTCCTCCCGTCGCGGAATGCATTGTGGTCGATGATGGCTGCAGCGATGGCTCTTCCGAACGGGCCCGGGCCGCTGGAGCGCAGGTCGTCTCGACCACGAGGCCCCGCAGTGGTCCGGCATTGGCCAGAAATCTGGGGGCGCAGTTTGCCAGCGGAGAGTGGCTGTTCTTCCTCGATGCCGATTGTTCCCTGCATCCAAATGCCTTGGAGGTGGCCCTGCGGCATATCGAGGCCCATCCGCAGGTGGTCGCCCTGGTGGGCTCTTATGATACCCAGCCGACCGCCCCCAACCTGCTGTCGCAATACAAGAATCTGGCCCACCACCTGATGCACCAGTCGGCTCCGGAGGAAGGCTTCACCATGTGGGGGGCGTGCGGCTTGATTTGTCGCGAAGTGTTCTGGCAGATGGGAGGCTTTGACGAACGCTACGGCCGCCCCTGCATCGAGGACATTGAGCTGGGATACCGGCTGGCCGAAAAGGGACATCGGATCCGGATGTGTCCCGACCTGATGGTGACGCACCACAAAGTCTGGCGGCCCTGGGGGCTGTTGCGGACCGAAGTGGCCGACCGGGCCATTCCCTGGAGTCAGTTGATTCTCAGTCGCGGGCGGATGGACAACGCTCTCAACATCGACCGTCGCTCACGGATGCGGGTGGCACTCTCGGGTCTGTTGCCGATCCTGGCACTGGGGGGGTTCTGGTGGCCGCCCGCCTGGTGGCTGCTGATGGCCGGAGTGGGGTTCTTGTTGAAACTCGACTGGCCGCTGCTGGCGCGACTGGCCCGCCTCCGCGGGGTCTGGTTCGCACTGCGGGTGCTTCCCTGGCATTGGTTCAGCCATTTTTATTCGGGTGTTTCGTTCGCGCTGGTGCTGCTCAGTCGCGCCGCCGGCACACTGACCACCACCGCACCAGCCCCACTGGTCAACGCGGCACCTGGCAGACTTTCCGAGACCACTTCGCAATGAGCGGTCCGCCCCCCCGGTACACGGTCATCATTCCGACCTTCAACCGGCCCGATGCGGTCTGCCAGACGTTGGAGGCCATTCGGCGGCTGCGCGTTCCGCCGGGGGGCCTGGAGGTCGTTGTCGTGGATGACGGCAGCCACACGCCGCTGGATCAACAGGTGGAACCATTTCGGCGGCAGTTGTCGATTCGACTGCACCGGCAAAGCAATGCGGGGCCCGCCTCCGCCCGCAACCAGGCTGCCCATCTGGCCCGAGGCGAATTTCTGGTCTTCCTCGACGACGATTGCCAGCCCGATCCCGGTTGGCTCTGCGCGTTTGACGAAGTGTTCCAACGGCAGCCCGATGCGCTGTTGGGGGGACGCATCGTCAATGCGCTGACCGACAACGTGTACGCGGCCACCAGTCAGTTGATCGTCGATCTGGTTTACAGTGAGTTCAATCCCACTCCGGAGACGGCCACCTTCTTCTGTTCGAACAACTTCGCCATGCCCACTGGACGGTTTTTTGAATTGGGAGGGTTTGATGCCCGGCACTTCCGCCTGGCAGGGGGAGAAGACCGTGATTTCTGCGCCCGTTGGAGACAGCGGGGTTGGCTCCTGCGACAGGTGAACGACGCGGTCATCTTCCATCGCCACCACATGGACTTCCCCAGGTTTTGGAGACAGTTCTTCCACTATGGCCGGGGTGCCTGGACCTTCCACAAGCTGGAACAACGGCGGGGGGAGAATTCTCTGGTCCGCGACTCGAGACTCCACTTCAACCTGCCGTTGAAGCTGTGGCCCTTGTGGCGGCGGCTCCCGTGGAAAACTCGTTTCGCAGCACTGCCCCTGCTGGGGGTCTGGCAACTGGCCAATCTGCTCGGGTTCGCCCACCAGCGCCGGCTGGAACTCGGACGGGCCTCCTCCCCGACGGAACCGGCGACCACCCACATCCTGCCCTGACCGCGTTGCCCGTTTGGCACCGGCCAAGTTGAACTCTCCTCCTCTGAATCGACGACCGTCTGAATGTCCCCCCCTGACTCTGCATCCGAACGCGTCGCCATTATTGGAGCTGGGCCCGCCGGATTGACAGCCGCTTGGCAATTGTCCCGTGCGGGAGTCCCCGTAACGGTGTTCGAGGCGGATCCGCAACTCGTGGGGGGCATTGCCCGCACGGTGGAATACAAAGGGTTCCGGTTCGACATCGGCGGACACCGCTTCTTTTCGAAGTCGCAGGAAGTGGAGAATCTCTGGACCGAACTGCTGGGGGACGACATGCTGCTGCGTCCCCGCTCTTCGCGCATTTTTTACCAGGGAAAGTTCTACTCCTATCCCCTGAAAGCCGGGGAGTCGTTGCGGAACCTGGGACTGCTGGAATCGGCCCGCTGTGTCGCCTCGTACGCCTGGGCCCGGTTGTTTCCCGTGAAGAATCCCCAGTCGTTCGAAGATTGGGTCTCCAACCAGTTTGGCCACAGATTGTTTGGCATCTTCTTCAAGACCTACACCGAGAAGGTGTGGGGAATGAACTGCCGGGAAATCTCGGCCGACTGGGCCGCACAACGCATCAAGGGACTTTCTCTGGCCAGTGCGATCTGGAATGCTCTGTTTCCCCAGCGGGGAACCGGCGACCGGACTCAGACAGTGAAGACGCTGATCGACCAGTTTCGCTATCCCCGATTGGGGCCGGGAATGATGTGGGAGGCAGCCGCGGAGAAAACCCGCGCGCAGGGAGGCGAAGTGCGGATGGGCTGTCGGGTGACAGGGGTCGAAAAACAGGCTGACCGTCCGGGCTGGCGGGTCCGCTACGTGGAGGGTTCCGGAGTCGAGCAGGTCTTGGAGGTGGACCATGTCATCTCCTCAGCTCCCCTGCGGGAGCTGGTGAAGGGGGTCCAGCCGCCGGTGTCGGCCGACGCGCTGCGGGCGGCCGAAGGGTTGCGTTATCGGGATTTTGTGACGGTGGCCCTGATCGTGCGCCCCTCGCACCCGTTCGACGACAACTGGATCTACATCCACGAGCCGAGCGTCAAGGTGGGACGGGTGCAAAACTTCGGCAGTTGGTCCCCCGAGATGGTTCCCGATCCCCAGTTGGCCTGCTACGGACTGGAGTATTTCTGTTTCGAGGGAGATGGACTTTGGAACATGTCCGATGCCGAGCTGATTGCCTTGGGCTCGCGCGAACTGCAGTCGCTGGGGCTGGTGCGGGAGGGGGATGTGGTGGATGGTCATGTGGTGCGGCAACCGAAGGCTTATCCAGTCTATGACGACGACTACGCCCGCCACGTGGCGGTGATTCGGGACGAGCTGGAAACCCGCTATCCCGGTCTGCATCTGGTGGGGCGGAATGGACTGCACAAGTACAACAACCAGGATCACTCCATGATGACGGCGCTGTTGGTGGCCCGGAATATCCTGGCGGGGCGGACGGAGTACGACGTCTGGCGTGTCAACCAGGATGCGGAGTACCACGAAGAGGCCAGCCGCGACGGCGACGACCAGACAGGGCGCCAGGTGCCGCGTGGCAAAGCTGCGTCTTCGTGACCGGTCCCCGGCACGTTGCCCTGGCGGGGCACCGACCCGGTGGAGAAAACTGAAGGGTGGAATCCCTGTTGTGAATTGCGGCTTCGCGAAGGGCCGACTGGGTGCGGGGATCGGCCCATGAAGGGCACCCAGTTTGTCGCGCAGGCGCTGGCTCAGGTGTCATCCCGCGGGGTGATGCTGGCGGCGGGATTCGTGCAGTTCCTCTATCTGTCGCGAAGCCTGGGCCCCGCGGGGTATGGGCTGTACTCGGTCGCGTTTTCGCTGAGTCAGTTGGTGTTCCTCGTGCTCGAACCGGCGACAGCCAGTGGTCTGGTCCCGATGCTCGCCGGCCATCCCCGGGGGCGGGAGTTCGCCCGCACCTGTGGGCGCATCACCCTGGGTCTGGGACTGCTGTTGACCCTGACCCTCTCGGTCTTCGCCCCGGCCATCGAGTGGCTGCTGCAGGCACCCGAGCTGGTCGGTCCGCTGCGATGCCTGGCCCCAGCGGTTTTCCTGCAACTGCTGTCGAACCAAAGTGCGTTGTGCCTGCATGGAGACGGTCGCTGGTATGCAACGGCCTGTTCCTTCTCGCTGATGTGGCTGACCCGGCTGGTGGCCAGTTGGGCCCTGGTGGAGCAGGGTTGGGGCGTCCTGGGGGCGGCGGCGGCCATCCCCCTGAGTTTCCTGATCCAATTCGGGGCCAACCAACTCCAGGGGGCCTTTTGGGTCTGGCAGCCGGGCGCGATGCGCCTGCGCGATTGGTGGTCCCATTCTCGTCATCTGATGGCGGGAACGCTGCTGCACAACATGGTGTTTGGGGCCGAGTTACCCCTGCTGAAGCGTTTTGTCTCGGTCACCGACGCGGGACAATACGCGGCAGCCCAAAACCTGGGACTCCCCGTCCAGGCCGCCTGCGTGTCGGTGTTGCCGCTGATCCAGCAGCGTCTCGCCAAAACCTGGACCGAGGGCCAACCGGGTCAATTTCGGTCGTTGTGTCAGATGGGAATCCGGCTGTGGATCTGCCTGGGGGTGGGGGTCGGCGCACTCAGCCCTCTGGCCCCGGACCTCGGGAGGCTGATGTTTGGTTCCCGGTATGAGTACTCGGGGCAAATTGCCCGAATCTTGCTGATCGATCTGGGAATCCGCCTCTTCTTGTCATTCAACATCAATACGCTGGCAGCCCAGCAACGGCGCGAATCGGTCTCCCGTGTGTATCTGCGGTCAACGCTCCCGGTGGTGGTGTTCCAGGTCTTGGTCCTGGCAGTGGGCAGTCGCTACTGGACAGGTGCCAATACAAGCCCGATTCTCGTTTGTTGTGCGGGGGCCTGCATGGTTCGCTCCCTGGTGTTGGCATGGCTTTCCTTCGAACAAGTGCGTTCTGAGAGTTCGCTCACTTTCCCCTGGGGCACGCTCGGAAGAGCCCTCGTCGCCGGAGGGCTCGCGGCGGGGTTGGCGACCTGTCTTCCTGGTGCCGGGTGGTTCGTGCTGGGTCAGGTGGTCGTCCTCGTCGGCAGCTATCTGGGGTTGTTGCTTCTCTTGGGGGAAACCCGGGAGACCAACGCCTGGACACAACCCGCTGCCAGCACCGACGGAGAGGTCCCCAACCTTGCCGCGCGAGAGCCCGGGTCGTGCCAGACCCTGCACCACGACTGAGTGGTGGGTGCCACCGGGACTGTGTGGTGGAAGCCACCGGGGGAAGCCAGGTCATGGCAATCCGCACAGGCTCAACGTGGGCTGCTCCAAGGCTTCCGGAACAAAATCCATTCCATGCAGCACAATCCCTAAGCAAGACCCCGGGATGGCGGTCCGGGAGTGGTGTCCCGAATTCAACGCTTGACCGACCGACATTTGTCTGATTTGATCTCAGCGGCGAGTTGAGGCTGGTGTTGCGGTCTGTGTGGTGAGCAGGATTGGAGCGATCGAGAGCATGATGACATCTCCCCCACGAAGAATTCTGGTGACCGGTGGTGCCGGTTTTATCGGCAGCCACATCGTTTGCCAGTTGCGTGACGCGGGACATGTCGTGGGCGTGGTCGATGACCTCTCGAGCGGCCTTCAGGAAAATCTTCCGCCAGGTGCCCAGTTTTTCCACGTCGATCTGAGGCAGCGGTCGAAGGTGAAGGAGGTGTTGCAGGAGTTTCGCCCCGACACCCTCTGCCATCATGCCGCCCAGGTGTCCGTCAGCCGTTCTGTGAAGTTCCCCGCATTGGATGCGGAAACCAACATCATGGGTTGGTTGTCGCTGCTGGAGGAAGCCTGCCACGTGGGGGTCCGCCGGGTGGTATTCGCCGCTTCCGGAGGGACTGCCTATGGAGAGACGCAGGTGCCGGCCACCGAGGATTGGGTGGCCGCCCCCACCTCCCCCTATGGCATCGCCAAACGGGTTGGGGAGCAGTACCTGGAGTTCTTCGTCCGCGAACATGGTCTGCAGGGAGTGGTGCTGCGGTATGCCAACGTCTATGGCCCCCGGCAAAATCCCCATGGCGAAGCCGGGGTGGTCTCGATCTTTTGCCAGCAACTGTTGCTGGGTCAGCCAGCGCGGCTCAATGACGAGGGGCGGTGCGAACGCGATTTCGTGTATGTGAAGGATGTGATGCGGGCCAATCTGCTGGCTCTGCTGACTCCGCCGGAGCAGCCGTTCGTCATTCTGAATGTCGGAACCGGGCGCCTGACCTCGATCCGCGAACTCGAACAACTGGTCAGCAGCCTGTTGTAGTAAATCACGGGGCGCACGTTTCCCGAACCAGTGC